>ONVT01000204.1 GCA_900321365.1 uncultured Eubacteriales bacterium
TCATAAAAAGGGTGTCGGTTCCACAAAGAACGGCCGTGATTCCGAGTCCAAGAGGCTTGGCGCCAAGAGAGCGGACGGACAGTTTGTCAAAGCAGGAAACATTCTGTACAGACAGCGCGGAACCCACATTCATCCGGGTGAGAACGTTGGTCTTGGCAAGGATGACACTCTGTACGCGAAGGCAGACGGAGTTGTCCATTTTTCCAGACTGGGCAAATATCGTAAGCAGGTCTCCATCATTGTCAGGGAAGAGACCGCAGCTGCGGCTGAGTAATCGTTTTGCTAAGGATCAGGGGGTGCGGGTACGTGTGTATCCGCGCCTTTTTACATGGAACAAAGAGAGGCTGCAATGTTTGCTGACAGGGCAAAGATTATCATCCGCTCAGGAAAGGGCGGCGACGGGCATGTAAGTTTCCGCCGGGAGAAGTTTGTTCCGGACGGTGGTCCGGACGGCGGAGACGGCGGAAGGGGCGGAGATGTCATCTTCGAGGTGGACAATAACACCAACACGCTGATGGCATACCGGCATCACAGAAAGTTCTCGGCAACGGACGGAGAGAGCGGAAGAAAGAAGCGCCAGCACGGGGCTGACGGAGAGGATATCATCCTGAAGGTTCCGGAGGGAACGGTTGTGAAGCTCGCCGAAACTGGTGAGGTGATTGCAGACCTGTCAGGAGAGAACCGCCGCCAGGTGATTCTTCCCGGCGGACGCGGCGGAAACGGCAATATGCATTATGCCACATCCACGATGCAGGCACCGACTTATGCCCAGCCGGGGCAGGACGCCAGGGAGCTGGAGGTTCTGCTGGAGCTGAAGCTTATCGCCGACGTCGGACTGATCGGTTATCCCAACGTCGGAAAGTCGACGCTGCTGTCGAGGATATCCAACGCGGCGCCGAAGATCGCGAATTATCATTTCACGACGTTGGAACCGAATCTGGGTGTGGTCGATCTCGGAGACGGGCAGGGATTTGTCGTCGCGGATATTCCCGGACTGATCGAGGGCGCGAGCCGGGGTGCCGGCCTCGGACATGAATTCCTGAGGCACATAGAGCGCTGCAAGGTACTCGTCCATGTCGTGGACGCGGCATCGGTGGAGGGACGTGACCCGGTTGAGGATATCTTCCGGATCAATGAGGAGCTCTCCGCTTATAATGTCTCTTTAGAGAAGAAGCCGCAGATCATCGCGGCGAATAAGGTGGATGCCATCTATATGCCGGATGAGGATGAGGATGGTGCCGGCATGGATCAGCCAGGCAGTCAGGAGCATGCACATCCCGTTGAGCGTATCCGTGCGGAATTTGAGCAAAAAGGCGTGAAGGTCTTTCCGATTTCTGCCGCAACCGGACAGGGCGTGAAGGAACTTCTGTACGGAGTGTGGGAACTGCTCCAGACGGTTCCGAAAGAGATCGAGGTTTTCGCGCAGGAGTACTTCCCTGAGGAACACATTCCCGGCAATAACCTTCCCTTCCAGGTATGGAAGGATGAGGAGGATGCACATCTGTTCCATGTGGAGGGACCCAAGGTTGAAAAGATGCTGGGATATACGAATCTGGATTCGGAGAAGGGATTCCGCTTCTTCCAGAATTTCCTGAAGGATACGGGAATCCTGAAGCAGCTGCGTGATCTCGGCGTACAGGACGGTGACACCGTCAAGCTCTACGAATTGCAGTTTGAGTTTTATGAATAACAGGCTCAGAAATCTCTGATTTCTGAGCCTGGGGTGCGGGAAAAAAGAACATCATTAACCACAGACCAGTTTCAGGAGGAACATCAGGATGGCGATTACATACAATCACAGGGCGATTGAGGAAAAATGGCGCAAAGAGTGGGAGGAGCACCCGATCAATATCGAGGGTGACCGGAAGAAGTATTACTGCCTGGATATGTTCCCGTATCCGTCCGGCAACGGCCTTCATGTCGGGCACTGGAGAGGTTATGTGATCTCCGATGCCTGGAGCCGTTACAAGATGATGCAGGGCTACTATCTGATCCATCCGATGGGATGGGACGCGTTCGGGCTTCCGGCGGAGAACTATGCTATCAAGACCGGACAGCACCCGAGGATTTCCACCGACGCGAATATTAAAAATATCAGAAAGCAGATCAAACAGATCGCCGCGATCTATGACTGGGACCGTGAAGTAGATACGACAGATCCTTCCTACTATAAATGGACACAGTGGATCTTCGTCCAGCTGTTCAAACACGGACTGGCCTACGAGAAGGAATATCCGCTGAACTGGTGCCCATCCTGCAAGGCGGTTCTTGCGAATGAAGAGGTGGTCAACGGCTGCTGTGAGCGCTGCGGAACTGCCGTGACGAAGAAGAACCTTCGCCAGTGGATGCTGAAGATCACCGAGTACGCGGACCGTCTCCTCGAAGGACTGGACGGCCTTGACTGGCCGGAAAAGGTCAAGAAGATGCAGACTGACTGGATCGGAAAAAGTTACGGCGCGGAAGTCGATTTTCCCATCGAAGGCAGAGACGAGAAGATCAGAGTCTACACCACACGTCCGGATACGCTCTACGGCGCGACCTTTATGGTCCTCAGCCCCGAACACGAGCTCACGAAGAGCCTGGCGACGGATGAGACCCGCGAAGCGGTGGAGAAGTACATCGCGGACGCCGCAAACAAGTCAAACGTGGACCGCATGGCTGTCTCCGACAAGGATAAGACCGGCGTATTCACCGGTTCTTACTGCATCAATCCCATGAACGGCGCAAAGATCCCGGTCTGGACCTCCGACTATGTCCTGGCAGATTACGGCACGGGCGCCATCATGTGCGTCCCGGCCCACGACGACAGAGACTTCGCCTTCGCGAAGAAATTCGACCTGCCCATCGTCCAGGTTATCTCCCAGGACGGGAAAGAGATCGAAAACATGACCGGGGCAGTCACCGCCGTCAGCGGCGTCCTGATCAATTCCGGCGACTGGAACGGCAGGGACTGCGCCGAGATGAAGAAGGAAGCCCCGCATATCGTCGAAAAGATGGGTATCGGAAAGGCGACAGTCAACTACAAACTGCGCGACTGGGTTTTTTCCAGGCAGCGTTATTGGGGTGAGCCGATCCCGATCATCCACTGCCCGTCCTGCGGCAATGTGCCCGTGCCGGAGGAGGATCTTCCGGTCCTGCTTCCTGATGTGAAGAGCTATGAACCCACGGATACCGGTGAATCGCCCCTCGCCCATATGGATGACTGGGTGAACTGCACCTGCCCGAAATGTGGCGGCGCGGCGAAGAGGGAGACGAACACCATGCCCCAGTGGGCGGGGTCATCCTGGTATTTCCTGCGCTACGTGGATCCGCACAATGACAAAGAGCTTGTTTCCCGCGAGAAAGCGGACAAGTATCTTCCGGTCGACATGTATATCGGAGGCGTGGAGCACGCGGTTCTCCACCTTCTGTATTCCAGGTTCTGGACTAAGTTCCTGCACGATATCGGCGTCGTGAACTTTGACGAGCCCTTCACCAAGCTCTTCAACCAGGGCATGATCACCGGTAAAAACGGCATCAAGATGTCAAAATCCAAGGGAAATGTCATCAGCCCGGACGATCTCGTTGAAGCGTACGGCTGTGACAGCCTGCGCATGTATGAGCTCTTTGTCGGTCCGCCCGAACTGGACGCGGAATGGGATGACAGAGGAATCGACGGCGTCTACCGTTTCCTTTCCAGGTTCTACAACATGGTCATGGAAAACAAGGACAGGAAGGATTTTACTCCAAGCCGTGAAATGGAACGCGTACACGCTAAGATGATCGATACGATCAGCCGCCGGTTTGAGAGCTTCTCCCTGAATACGGTCGTGTCCGGATTCATGGAATACACGAATGCCCTGGTGAAGCTGAACCAGGCAGAGAAAGGAATTGACCACGCTACCCTGGAGGACGCGGTCATCATGCTCGCGCCCTTCGCGCCGCATATCGGCGAGGAGCTTTGGAGAGAGCTGGGGCACGACGATTCCGTCTTCCATCAGTCATGGCCTGTTAGCGACGCCGAGGCGATGAAGGAAGATGAGGTGGAATACCCGGTACAGATGATGGGCAAGACGAAGGTCGTCATCAAGCTTCCGGTGGACGTCACAAAAGAAGAGGCTCTTGCGAAGGCAAAAGAAGCACTCGGATCGAAACTCGATGGGAAGACCATCCTGAAGGAGATTTTTGTGGCGAAGAAGATCATCAATATCGTGGCGAAGTAAAAAGCACTTCACTCGATCAGCGTAAGAAGCGAGATGTCCGGTCGGACAGCCATCGAGAAATTCGTGTAGTAGACCACAAAGCCCGGTTTTGCCCCGTTTGGCTTCTTCACCTCCCGGCGCTGGACATAGTCGATCTCGACTTTGTCCGCGTCACGGGCGCTGGAATACCAGGCGGCCGCAGCGGCGGCCAGCTCGAAGACATGATCCGGGAGGTCCTGTCCGTCTTTCCTTCTGGCGATGACATGTGATCCCGGCGCTTTCTTCGAATGAAACCACCAGTCGGACGCGTTGGCAAACCGGAAGGTAAGCTCATCGTTCTGCAGATTGTTCTTTCCGATATAGATATCATACCCATCCTGCGTGCGGTAGTGCCAGGGGCGGGACTTTTCGGGGCGCGACGCCCCCTTCTTTTTCTGCGTGTCATGACGCCTGAGATATCCGGACTGAATCAGCTCTTCCCGGATCTGGTTCAGGTCCGCCTCACTCTGCGCCTGGTCGAGGAAAGTCCTGATGGACTCCAGCTGATCCACATCCGCCTGCGTCTGGGAGATCAGCTCATTCAGCGCCTCATAGGTACGCTTGAGCTTCTCGTATTTATCATAATAGCGCTGCGCATTCTCCGTGGCCGACTTGTTCGGGTCAAGCGTGATCTTCACCTCTGAGTCATTATCATAATAATTCGGTACAGTGACACTGGAGGCACCCGGCTCGATGTTGTAGAGCCAGGTATGGAGCAGTTCTCCGTAAAGCCGGTATTTGTCTCTTTTGTCCGTATCCTTCAGCTGGCGGCTCTGCAGATCCAGCTTGCGGGATTCGCGCTCGAGCATCGTGGTGACAAGATGGCGCAGATCCGCGCTTTTCTGGCGGATGCGGGAAGCGGCGTTCTTCTGGGCGTAATAAGTCTCCAGAACCTCTGATATGGACCCGAACCTCTTTGAAGCCAGATCCTTGTACATCGTAAGCTCGACAGAGGAGAACTCCACCGGGATGCCGTCCGCGTCATAGATGATATTCGGTTCAAAATGACCTTCGGAAACATCCTCCATCAGCTGCAGAAAAATCCTGCAAAGATGCAGCAGCTCATCCTCACCCGTGTCCTTCGCGCTCTGTTCACTCTCCAGATCCGCCCGGCAGCAAAGCTCCTGTGCCATGACAGGGCTGATTCCGGTGAATGTCATGTAGAGTGCCTTGTACAGGGGCTGCGGCTTCGAAGAGAGGGCGGAGAGAAACGCCTGCCTGGTAACAGAAAGCGGATCCAGCTTCTCCTGCGTCACCGGGATAAAGTATTCCCTGCCCGGCAGCACCTCACGGACCGACGAGGTCTGCGCTGAGATATGCTTGAGCGAGTCGATGATCATCCCCCTGTCATCACAGAAGATCAGGTTCGAGTGCTTGCCCATCAGCTCCAGGATCAGATCCTTCCGCTTCAGGTCGCCCATCTCGTCATAGTGTTCTATCTCAAAATGAATAATCCGCTCCAGAGAAGGCTGCCACACGCGGACAATCTTGCCGTTTCCGATATGCTTGCGCAGAAGCATGCAGAAATTCGGAGCCTTCATCGGGCTGAGTTTATTCTTATCCGTAAAATAGATCAGCGGAAGAGAAGCGGAAGCCGAGAGCAGGATTCTCCTCTGGCCGCCCGTCGTCTTCACCGTCAGCATGATCTCATCTGCCTCCGGCTGCGCAATCTTGTTAATCCGCGCTCCGCAAAGCTCTAAATTCATTTCCGCGACAATATTCGCAACGGCTGTTCCATCCAGTGCCATGTGGTATACCTCACAGTAGTTTTAACGTTCAAGTCACACCCTCAGCCGCGGGAGGAGGCGGGGTGTGACGAAACGGTTTTATATGATGATACCACATTGACTTTAAAAGAGCCATTGACTTATAATGTTTTCTGTATCTTTATGTTTTCACGAACATTACATGTCCCACAGCCGCAGGAATGGCGGAGGTGTGTGACATGTAACTACACGAACAAAGGCTGACAGAACATGATCAAAAGCATGACCGGCTTCGGACGCGGGGAACACGCATCCGAAACCCTGAAATTCACGGTTGAGATGAAGAGTGTCAACCACCGCTATCTCGACTCGAACGTGAGAATCCCGAAGGAGTACGCGTTTCTGGACACCTCGATCCGCTCTGAGCTGAAGAAGTATCTCGGACGGGGCAAGGTCGATGTCTTCGTCACCTACGAGATTCTCGGCGAGGCAGAATACAACCTGCAGTTCAATGAACATCTCGCACAGGAATATGTCGACGCCTACACAAAGATGGCAGAGCATTTTCATCTGGAGAACGATCTCACCGTCTCGAGACTGGGGGCGCAGCCGGAGATCTTCCGCCTGAAGCAGGACTCCATGGATGAGGACGAAGTCTGGGGGATTCTGAGAGAAGCCGTGGATCGTGCGCTCGGGATGCTGGTGGAGGCGAGAAAGAGAGAAGGCGCCAACCTGAAGGAGGACCTCATCCAGAAGCTCGAACATATGAGAAAGCTCACAGAGGCCATCAGGAAACGGTATCCCGAGATCATCGCCGCCTATGAGGAACGTCTGAAAGAGAAGATTTCCACTCTTCTGAATGACAATCAGATCGATGAGAGCCGCCTGGCGGCTGAGGTGGTGCTGTTCGCCGACAAGCTGGCGACGGATGAGGAGACGGTTCGCCTCAGGAGCCATATCGATACCATGCAGAAAGAGCTGGAAAAGGGAGATGACATCGGAAGAAAGCTGGACTTCATCGCCCAGGAGATGAACCGCGAGGCGAACACCATCCTCTCCAAGGCAAATGACCTCGATACGAGCAACCTCGCGATTGATCTGAAGACGGTCATCGAGAAGATTCGGGAACAGGTACAGAATATTGAATAGTCAGTTTATCAATGTCGGTTTCGGCAATCTGGTCAATTCGGACAAGATCATCTCCATCGTGAGTCCGGACGCGGCGCCGATCAAACGGCTTGTCCAGCGGGCCAGGGAGCAGGATAAGGTGGTGGACGCAACGGCCGGGCGGAAAACAAAGGCCGTCATCGTCTGTGAAAATGACAGGATTGTTCTTTCAAGCCTGGTGCCGGACACCATTGGAAGAAGGCTCGTGGGAGCGCCCGCACTGATCGGGCAGGGAGGCTGAAGATGAAGACAAGAGGAAGCCTGATCGTTCTGTCCGGCTTTGCCGGCGTCGGAAAGGGAACCGTCCTGAGGTCACTTTTTGAAACGCAGGAGGGATACGCGTATTCGGTGTCAGCCACGACGCGTTCTCCCCGACCGGGCGAGGTGGACGGTGTCCATTATTTCTTCGTAACGAAAGAACGTTTCGAGGAGATGATCAGGAACAATGAACTGCTCGAACACGCGTCTTATGTCGGGAACTATTACGGGACGCCGAAATCGTATGTGGAGAAAAAGCTTGAGGAGGGGTTTGACGTCATCCTCGAGATCGAGGTTCTGGGAGCCCTGGAAATCAAGAAGAAGGTCCCGGATGCCGTACTGATCTATATGCTTCCGCCTGATGCGAAGACCCTGTACCAGAGGCTGAAGGGCAGGGGAACCGAGACGGATGAGGTTATCTGGAAACGCATGCGCCGTGCTGCCCAGGAGGCGTTAAGCGTCGGGGAATATGATTACATCATTGTCAATGACGATGCCGACGAATGTGCCGCCAGGCTCCACACACTGATCCGCGCCCAGCGCCAGAGGGTGAGGAGTAACCTCCCCTTCATTCAGAATTTGCAGGAAGAACTAAGGGATCTGCCAGAAAAGGAGAGTAACTAACATGCTGCATCCATCCTACACGGAACTTATGAAGATTATCAACCAGGATTCGGAGGACGATACCCCCGTGATCAATTCGCGCTATTCGATCGTGATGGCAACCGCCAAGCGTGCCAGGCAGATCATCGGCGATGAGAAGCGCGGCGCCTTCCCGGACGGGAAGAAGCCCCTCTCTGAGGCCGTCAGCGAACTGGAAGACGGGCTGATCCGCATCGTATCCAGAGATGAAGGCCTTGAGGACGCGAAAGAGATCTCGAGGATGGTTGACCGTTTTGTTGAAAACAATGTCCCGACGAGCCGGGAAGCGCAGGAGATTCTCGATGAGAGAGCCCGGGAGGCGGAAGAGGTCCAGTGACGAAAAAAGAATCTGTGACAGAGGTCTCCCCCGGGACAAAAGACCATTCCGAAAGCAGCAGCGCTGTCAGGATTCTCTTTATATCCCTGGGCTGTGACAAGAACCGGGTTGACGCTGAGAAGATGCTCGGTCTGCTCACGGGAGAGCATTTTATCCTGACGGATGACGAGAGCCAGGCAGATGTAATCATCGTGAACACCTGCTGTTTCATCACTCCGGCCAAGGAAGAGTCCATTGAGAACCTTCTTGAGATGGCCAGGTACAAACAGGAGGGAAGATGCCGGGCCCTGATCGCGACGGGCTGCATGGCACAGCGGTACGCGAAAGAGATCCGTCAGTCCATTCCCGAGGTGGACGCCATTGTCGGAACGACCGCTTATGACTCGATCATAGAAGTCATTGAGAGCGTGCTTTCCGGAAATCGGCCTCAGCGGATGGAAGATCCCGCAAGGATTCCTCTTCCGGACGGCAGGCGCTTCCTTACGACAGGCGGCCACTACGCCTATCTGAAGATTGCCGAGGGATGTGACAAACACTGCACCTACTGTGCAATCCCGTCCATGAGAGGACCGTTCCGGTCAGTGCCGAAGGAAAGTCTTCTGAGGGAGGCTCGGGAGCTGGCTGACCAGGGCGTGAAGGAGCTGATCCTGGTTGCCCAGGAGACGACTCTGTACGGCACGGATCTGTATGGCGGAAAATGCCTTCACGAGCTGATCCGTGAGCTTGCCCGGATCGACTCGATCCGGTGGATCCGGGTGATGTACTGCTATCCGGAAGAGATCTACGACGAACTGATCGAATGCATGAAGAGCGAGCCGAAGTTTGTGCATTATCTGGACCTTCCGATCCAGCACAGCTGTGATGCGGTTCTGAAACGGATGGGACGACACACCGATGAGGCAAGTCTTCGTCAGATCATCACCGGTATTCGGGAAAAGGTTGGCGATGTCGTTCTAAGGACAACCCTGATCACCGGGTTCCCCGGGGAAACAAGGGAGCAGTTTGAAGAGCTGTGCTGCTTCATCAACGAGATGGAATTCAATCATCTGGGGGTCTTTCCCTACTCTCAGGAGGAGGGGACGCCTGCGGCCCTGCTGGAAGATCAGATCGACGAGGAGACAAAGCTCTCCCGAAGGGATGAACTGATGGAGCTCCAGCAGGAGATTTCCGCGGATCTCAATGAAAAGATGACAGGCTCTGAGATGGATGTCCTGATCGAAGGATATGTTCCGGGAGAGGATGTCTTTGTCGGAAGGGGTTACGGCGACGCGCCCGACGTGGACGGGTATGTATTCGTCAGTTCCGGCGAGAGGCTGGAAACCGGCAGCTTTGTCCGTGTCAGGATCACGGGATCATCGGAATACGACCTGACAGGAGAATACACCGGTATACGATAATCGTTTAAGGAGTTGTCAATTAATCTGACAGGTCCTGAGGAACTGCCAGGTAATGAACTGGCAGGTTCTGAACAGGGAAAGGAGAATGAGATGGAAGAGATCAGGGATAATACGGACCTTTCGGGCGGAATCCGCAGGGAAGTGACACAGGATAATTCCTTCAAAGAGGTTGTGGAAGATGGCACAGGAACTGTGTCCGGGGCAGATCCTTCAGTAACGTTCCCGGGAGATGCTGTGGCTGCGGATCCTTTGGGAGAACTCCCGGAGGCTGCCTCGGCGGCCGAGCCGGCGGAGATGTTCCAGGAGTCCGTCCTCCATCCGGAGAATCCAGCCCCGATGCAGGGAAACCCGGAATCCTCTGCTGCAACTCCCTATGGGAATCCGGAGCCTCCTGCTGCAACTCCATATGTAAATCCGGAACCCTCCGTTGTGCCCCAGAGCATGAGTCCGGAACCTTCCGTTGTGCCTGGAAACGTAAATCCGAATACCACCGGGCCCGATTCGAAGAAACCATCAAAGAAAAAGCGCTCTCTGAAAGAATGGACTCCGGGGCCGGAGACCCCGAATCATCTTACGATTGCCAGAATCTGCATGATTCCGCTCTTTGTCATTCTCCTTTTGTGGGTTCCGAAGCCGGCAGGGAACATCCTCGCGATGATTGTCTTCATTATTGCTTCCCTGACAGATACGGCAGATGGCTACATCGCCAGAAAATACAACTATGTCTCAACCTTCGGCAAGTTCATGGACCCGCTGGCAGACAAACTCCTTGTGTGCTCTGCCCTGATCTGTCTGGTTGACCTGGGAAGGATCGAAAGCTGGATCGTGATCATCATCATCGCCCGTGAATTCATCATCTCCGGGTTCCGCCTGATTGCAGTGGAGAAGGGCGTTGTGATTGCCGCCAATATCTTCGGTAAGCTCAAGACCATCGCCCAGATGATCATGGTTATCCTGATGGTCGGGAATTTCGGAGGATTCCTGGGCACGATAACGCAGTTCTTCAAGTGGATTGCGCTTCTGCTCACCGTGATTTCGCTTGCCACATACCTCATTCAGAACCGTGCCGTCCTCAAAGACGGGGTCTGAGAATAAATGAGAATAAAACTGAATTCATACAGACAGGAGAAGTACAGTTTTGGAAAGAATCAGAATGATCACGCCCCTCGTTGAGATGGACGGAGATGAGATGACCCGCATCCTCTGGAAGATGATCAAAGAGGATCTGCTGCTGCCGTATGTTGACCTGAAAACCGATTATTACGATCTCGGGCTTCCCGTAAGGGACCAGACCGATGACCAGGTGACAACTGACGCCGCGAATGCCGCACTGAGACTGGGTGTTGCCGTAAAATGCGCCACCATCACTCCCAACGCGGACCGGGTAAAAGAGTATGGCCTCAAGAAGATGTGGAAGAGTCCGAACGGGACGATCCGCGCCATCATGGATGGCACGGTTTTCCGCTGTCCGATTCTTGTGAAAGGGATCGAGCCGAATGTCCGCACATGGAAGAAGCCGATCACCATCGCAAGGCATGCCTATGGTGACGTCTACCGGAACGCGGAGATCGTGGTGCCCGGCCCCGGAAAGGCGGAGCTGGTGTTTACGGGGGAGGACGGCACAAAGATCACAGAACCGATCTTTGACTTTAAGGGTCCCGGCATCCTGCAGGGCTGGCACAACCTGGACAGCTCCATCGAAAGCTTTGCCAACAGCTGTTTTGCGTACGCGCTGGATGCGGGGCAGGACCTGTGGTTTGCCTCGAAGGATACCATCTCAAAGAAGTACGACGCAAGGTTCCGTGAAATCTTTGACCAGGTTTTCGAAAAAGCTTATAAAGACCGTTTTGAGAAAGCGGGCATCCGGTATTTCTATACCCTGATTGACGACGCTGTCGCAAGGGTTATGAAGAGCGAAGGCGGCTTTATCTGGGCGTGCAAAAACTACGACGGAGATGTCTTCAGCGACATGCTGTCCTCCGCGTTCGGGTCTCTTGCGATGATGACCAGCGTCCTTGTAAACCCGGATGGGAAATATGAATACGAGGCAGCCCACGGAACCGTCCAGAGGCATTATTACCGGTATCTGAAGGGGGTGGAGACCTCCACGAATTCCGTCGCGACGATCTTCGCATGGACGGGTGCGCTGAGAAAACGCGCGCAGCTGGACGGAATCGAAAAGCTGGAGCATTTTGCTCTCGCGCTGGAGAAGTCAGTGCTGCGCACCATCGAAGAGGGAGAGATGACCGGCGACCTTGCCCTGATCACTTCCCTGGAAAACGTTAAAAAACTCAGCAGCAGGGAGTTTATACTTGCGGTCAGAAAACGTCTGGAGGAAGAACTGAGTGGCATCTGATGATTACAGCAAGGCGCTTAGAAGCGCAAAGGCCGCTTACCGGAAGGCTCTGTCAAAAGGAGAATATCCCTATCTTCCGGCGCTCGATGAGATTGTTGACAACCGGAATGTGAAAACCGAGGAGCCTTTGGGGCTTGTCAGCATCCCTCTGGACCAGATTGTCGGAACCAAGACGGCGGGGAGGCAGAACGCATTTGCCTCGAATTTCATGCCCCTGATGCCGGAAGACAGTGAATTCTCCCGGAAGTGGGACGGTGTCGTACAGTACCATCTCAACCAGGGGGTCGGAGACCCGATCGAGGCGTATGAATACATGAACCGGTTCTACGTCCTGGAGGGAAATAAACGCGTCAGCGTCCTGAAATATTTCCATGCCGACTCCATCGAAGGGACGGTTGTGAGGCTTGTCCCCTATCCCGGCGATTCGCCGGAAAATCAGATCTATTATGAGTTCTTGTCATTTTACAAGGACTCGCAGGTCAATTATCTCACTTTTACAAAAAAAGGAAGCTACGCCCTGTTGACAGAAGCGGTCGGGAAAAAGAGCGGTGAAAAGTGGACGGATGACGAAAAGATGGATTTCCGTTCCATCTACAACCGCTTCACAGAGATCTTCAACGCAAAGGGTGGACAGAATCTCGACGTCACCGCGGCCGATGCCCTCCTGTTTTATCTGTCTCTCTATCCGTATCAGGAGGTTCTGGAAAAGAGCAGCTTTGAAATGAAGGAGGATGTGGAAAAGATCTGGGAGGATCTTCCCACCATCCCCGGACATGAGAAGACCAATGAAGCCGTGGTGTTCAAGCCGTCGCAGGAAAGCGGGGGAAGCATCTTCACACGGTTCTTCGGCCTCCAGAAGGTAAAGCAGATGAAGGTCGCGTTTATCCATGACCGTCCTGCGGAAGTGTCCAGCTGGGCTTATACTCATGAACTCGGAAGAATGCAGCTTGAACAGGTGTTTGGAGATGAGATCCACACGGACGCTTATTTTCTCAAAGAATCCAGTTCGGATATACTGGAGCTGATCGAATCCGTGATCCGTTCCGGGTACCACATGATCTTTACGACAAGCACCCGTTTCCTCGCAGCCAGCTTAAAGGCTTCGATCGAACACCCTGAAGTGAAGATCCTCAACTGTTCTGTCGGGCAGCCCTACCGGACGCTGCGCACTTATTTCGGGAGATTTTATGAGGCGAAATTCCTCTGCGGGATGATCGCGGGAGCTATGACGCCGAATGGAAAGATCGCCTATCAGGCGCCTCTGCCGAACTACGGAAGCATCGCCGACATCAACGCATTTACCCTTGGCTGCCAGATGACCTGCCCACATGCAAAGGTTTACCTGCACTGGATGAGCCAGACAGATACCGAGTCCTTCCATGAGCTTCTGGAAAGAGAGAGGATCAGTGTCGTGTCCGATTCGGATATGATTACGCCTGCCTCCGAAAACCGCTCCTACGGCCTGTACCTGTCGGGAAACGGCCTGACGCAGAGGCTTGCGACTCCGATCTGGAACTGGGGACGGTTCTATGAGCGGATTATCCGCGATTTCCTTCAGGGGAACTGGGACAATGACCGCGACGTGAAGCAGAAGCCGGCAATCAATTACTGGTGGGGAATCTCCAGCGGCGTAATCGACCTGATCATGTCGGATGAGCTTCCGCACGGTATCACGATGCTCACGAATATCATCCGCGGACAGATGTATGAGGATTATTTCAATCCCTTCTGGGGACAGTTCCACAGGCAGGACGGCTCTCTTGTGGGCAGGAAGGAACAGTCCCTCACTCCGGAGGAAATCATCACAATGGACTATCTCGTTGACGGCGTGATCGGATCGATCCCCCAGAACTGGGAGCTGACGGAAGACGCAAGGGAGAAGGTTGAGCTGCAGGGCCGCATCACACCGGCGATGACGAAAGTTGAGTAACGCGCTGTCAACAGTTTATGAGAGATTGAAACCGACGGGATTGCATAGATGAAAATACTTCTTGTGGCCGACGAGCCAAGCAAGGCACTCTGGGATTATTACGACGGAGAGAGACTGAAGGGGGTTGACCTGATTCTGTCAGCAGGTGACCTCCCGCCCCAGTATCTCTCTTTTCTTGTGACCTTTTCCAACTGCCCCCTGCTCTATGTGCACGGAAACCATGACGGGGTATACAACATGAAAAATCCCGACGGATGCATCGACATCGACGGGAAGGTCTATAACTTTGAGGGAGTCAGAATTTTCGGCCTCGGCGGTTCCATGAATTACAACGGAGGGCCTTACCAGTACACGGAAAAGCAGATGGCTTCACGAATCCGGCGCTCCCGCCCGAAGCTGCTGCTCAGCAGAGGATTCGATATCCTGCTGACACACGCGCCGGTACGCGGGCTTGACGACCAGGAGGATCTTCCACACCGGGGATTTGCGGCGTTTGACAGACTGCTCGAAAGATACAGGCCGCAGTATATGGTTCACGGGCATGTGCATATGAACTATGCCCGGAATATCCCGCGGACCATCCGGCACAGAGAGACGACGGTGATCAATGCATATGAGAGGTACGTGCTCGA
>ONVT01000190.1 GCA_900321365.1 uncultured Eubacteriales bacterium
CAGCTCATCGAGAATCGTCAGCCTCGGGCCACACTGCGTACAGTTGATGAAGGGGTGAAGATACCTCCGGTTCCCCGGATCGAACAGTTCCCTCCTGCATTCCTCACAGGTGGCGATATCCGGTGAGATAAAGATCTCGCCCTTCTCCTTCTCGCTCTCTATGATCTGAAAGGAATCCATATCGGGCACATCTGTAGTGTCCCTGATATCGACCTTCAGTATCACGGAACGTTCCGGCGGGTCATTCCGGAGGATGTCGATAAACCGGCGCATCCTCGCTTCTTCTCCCCTTGCAATCACCTCCACATAGGAACCCCTGTTGCAGACAGATCCCAGGATCCCCTCACTCATGGCCGCTCTGCTGACAAACGGGCGAAAGCCCACTCCCTGTACAATTCCGTACAGCCTGATTCTCTTTGTCTGCATTCCGCGTGCCATCAGTGTTTCCTCTCTGTCACCCTGCTCCTGTCAATCGCAGCCTGCCCGGATACCGCGAAGTGAAACGCGTCGATCCATTTTCCGTGAAATCCTTCCGCCATCGGCCGGAGCGTCGGGTCTGCGATGATCAGATCCCAGCCGCCCTCCTTCACAAGCGACATGAAATCATCCTCCTCCGCAAGCCTTACATCCCCCTCCTCAGCAAGGAATGCCTTCTGATCAAACCAGGTTGCGCAGGTGATGGTTCCGCCGGCACCTGCGATGCGAAGTGCCTTCCGGATGGAATGCGCAAGAACCTGCTGGTGGACCACCAGGATCCTCGCGTCCGGCTTTCTGATCAGCTCCATATCCCGGGGATCGTCCTCAAGGAGCAGCATCGGATCCGCGGGGAAGGCAATCTCATACGGCGTTCCGAATCTTTCCTCCAGGTATTTCGCCGCGGCGATGCCGGCCGGTGAGACGACATAGTTGATCCGGGCAAGGCCGCTCCTTCCAAGCGCCTCCAGGCCGCCTTCCATTCCGTGGAGCAGGACCTCATCATATCCTTTTGCGAGGAGGGACTCCCGGATCGCACTGGTCCATCCGGGATCAAACAGGTCCAGTGGGCTGAGTCCGAGGACGCCGCAGATTCTTTTCTTCTGATCATCCCCTTCTGTGGAAAGACTCCTGCCGGAATTGTCCCTGTCGGAAACATCTTTGTCAGATACGTTCCTGTCGGAATTGCTCCTGTCGGAAATGACCTCGTCATCCTGCAGTACACCGGCCGGTTTCTCTCCCCCGGCAAATTCCTTCAGCAGCGCCAGCAGCGCCTCCTCAATTCCCCTGTCATACAGGTGCATGCCGTCCGTGGAGATGGCGATGCAGGGAAGTCCCGTGGCCCTCAGTGCCATCCTGGCGGCCGATTGCAGATCCGTTCCGATCACCGCGGGGACCGGTGTCCCGACAAGGGCAATGAATTTCGCATCGATCTTCTTCGATGCATCTGCCAGCTTGCTGACAAGAAGGTCATCCCGTCCCAGAATCGCGTCCATGTCGCGAAGGCCGGCGCTGAAAACCGCCGCGACCCGGGGCAGCATCCTATCCGCAGGGTTCTTATCCCCGCGATCGGGATTCATAGCGTGAAGGCCTGCGAAAGCGCAGGGATAATCCGGCTGCCATCTCGGCTCATCGAAACCGCAGATGTTGCCGGCGCAGCCTCCCGCATCCACGATCACGACCATTCCGCCCAGTGCATAGCACATCGAGACGGCGCCGGACTGGTCCGGTGCGAACGGTGTGAGGTATTTTCTGAGTCCTTTCATATCCCTCTCCTGTCATCCTGAAGATCCTGACATTTCTCCGGGCAGCATACTGCCGCTCATCAAAAACCGGATAACGCCTTCTCTGTCTCCCCAATCAGTTCATCCAGCGCCGCATATCCGAATGGCTGCACATCACGATTCCAGTGCACATGCGCGGCGTTGGGGTGGTAATACGCGGCGTCCTTTCCGATCGTCAGGCAGATGCCCGTATCCTCCTCATAAGAAATCATAGAAGGATCCTGGTTGCTGTAAACCCTGGTATCCGGACTGATCCGGGAGAGCTGTTTCAGGTACCACGAGCTCTCTTCCTGCAGCGTCGCGAAGATCTCTTCAACGTCCAGTCCTCCCGTCGCAAGTGTAAGCGCCAGCTCAAAGGGATCCGCGTTCGCGCATTCTCCGATGGATACCTTTATTCCCTTTCTCTTTTCACAGAAAGCCCGAAATCCTTCCAGAGATCTCAGGTAATCCTCCTCATCCTGAATCCGGATGCCCGCTGCCAGGGAAAATGCCCCGTACTGCCTGTGGTTTCTGTCCGGATCGTAGAACCTTTTCAGTTCAATGTAAGGAATGTTCAGCCTTCTGGCGAGATCGTCCGCCGCGCTCCTGCACTCCGGGTTCAGCACGAGGTTGAAATTTGCCTCTGACATTCTCAGAAATTCCGGAAAGGTACCACACGTTGAGATCTGGCGGATCCTTTCAATCCCTGCCTTCCTGAGATACCCTGTCATCTCCCATTTTTCCGAAACAGGTGAAAAGAATCCGAGAAAGTTCACCGCGGCGCGGTCCTTCTTTCCTTTGTTCAGGAGGGAATAGAGAGACTGCCTGACATGCACCATCGGCGGTCTCAGGCCTTCCCTTGTGAGGGCGTACATATAGCAGGGCCGGACAAGCACGCCGCTTTGCTCCTCAGCCTTGCGGCACACCCGGTCCCAGTCCGTTCCCAGCAACGCGTCGGCACAGGTCGCGCAGATCATCACAAGTGCCGGCTTCTTCTCGAGGAAACTGACAATCTCACAGACCGCCTGGGGGATGCTCTTTAAGTGGCGTCCCGTGACCAGATCCGTCTCATCCATCTGCAGGTAGAAGAAACGGTCTTTATACTGCGGCATTGTACTGATCTGTGAAGTGTTCCGCCCGCAGCAGCCGGGGGACACGATCAGCATGACAGACTCCGGAATCGAC
>ONVT01000098.1 GCA_900321365.1 uncultured Eubacteriales bacterium
GGGTGTGGCTTGTTACCCATACGGCATAAAGCATTGTGCGATTCGAAGCCAACTGTGGTACACTTGGTCTGAAGGCATCATCCACCGCAGCGCTGCGGTACATATCCTGCCTGCAGCTCCTGAGAAAAGAGACTTAGTCAAAGTACATTTCTTCGAAATGTGAGGAGGAATACATGGATAAGCTGAAACGAATCATGGCACTTCTGGGAGTGATACTCGTCGCCGGGATCTGGATCGCCACCTTCATCATCGGTGTGACAGGAGGATCGAAACAACTGCTGACCGCGTTCCTTGTCCTGTCTGTCGTCGTCCCGGTCCTGATTTACGCGATTCTCCTCATCGCCCGCACTGTCTCCGGCAGGAGCGCGACCGATATCATCGATGAGGCAGTCAGGGATGGCCGGATAAAAAAGGAATAAAGAGCACGCTGTGATGGCTCACGGAGGCGGTTTCTCAGACGCCGTACCGGAAGATCGTATATCCCGCGACAACTCCGACCTGCGTGCATCCGGCGTTTACCAGGAAGCCTCCGTTGGCCAGGTGTTCCTCCACGACCAGATACTGCGTGCCGGTTTTGTCCATCGCGTCCCGGAAAGCCTCCGTCGTTATCTCCGGATCTCTTCCGTACATCGCGTCCAGGATGATCTTGCGCCGCATATACTTTTTGTTCTTTTCGCTGTAGCTGATTCCCGTCGACGTATTGCCCTCATAGAAAAGCCGGAGATTCCGGTTGAAGAGCAGACGGATCGTGGGATCGTACTGGCGCACAGCGAATTCGATGCTGTAGGGAAAAACGCAGAGCGGGAACTGCGCAGCCTCCCTTTTCAGCCATTTGGTTGAAGTCCGGTCTGTAGTTCTTTCCAGTCTTTCCACGGCTTTCAGGTACGACTGCGTCTGCTCATAGTCTTTATGGATCGCGTCACACACCACCGGAACCGCGCCGTCAACCTTATATACATTGTCGGGAATCCGCACGTTCGGTATGCCGGGGTTGAGCGGCATCACAAACGCCAGCCCCGCGGCAATGAGGGCAAATGCCCCCGCCTGCAGCACTTTCCTGCGCACGGATCCGACAGCCCTGGCCAGCCAGTAAGCCGCTCCGAAAGTAATCGGAAGGATCCAGAAGAACCGGTAATACACCGTGGTCATCCCGAATTTTGGGATCAGGTACCTTACCAGGAACGGGTTCATGACCGTCACGAGGCAAAAGAGAACGATACTCAGGAACATCCATGTCACGGAGGATGCATCCGGAAGCGGACTGTCCTCATATTTTTCCGGGACATACTCCCTTGCGTCCACAACCTCAAGTTCCGCTTCCTTTTCCTTTTTGAAAACGGAAAACAGAATCCCCGCAACAATCCCCGCAGCAAAGATCAGCAGAATCGGCCAGGATCTGCCGAGGTATTCCCTCAGGCAGGCCCACACAAAGGTGAGGCCGTATTCTTTTATCGTAATTCCCGCCATCACTTTCCTCCGTCCGTAAACGTATCCGGCCTGACTGTCTCCTACTTCCTCCATGTATTGAGGATGATTGTCCCATGCTGGACCAGGTAATAGATCACACCCCAGGCAAAAACCGGAGTACAGGCGCCCAGAAGCGGAAGAAGGCCGGACCATTTCCCCCGGATTGCAATCAGGGGAAGAAGCGCCGTCAGGCACAGCACCAGCGCCATGACGCTGCTCGCGGAGAAGCATACCGCCGCCGCCATGACCCAGAACAGGCCTCGCATCGGATCCTCGGCCATCTCCCGCCACAGTCCGACGCAGACGGCAAGGACAGCAGGGATCACGACATTTACAATCAGGGCCTTTCCCTCATAGGAACGTGTGTATAGAAAGATTCCGGGCATATAGATCGTAGATGAGAGCAGATTCAGCACGGCCACCATCACAACGAACAGATCCGCCCTCCTGCGGCTGTAGGATCCGGGCCGGTTCTTAATAGAACGGATCTTCCCTCCCCTCTCCTCATGATCCGGGAACAGGGCAAGGCCCAGGGAATAGACGCTGATGAAGCTCATGATCACGTTGATCGCGCTCATGACGCTGCGCGCCTGCACGATGACAGGAAGTCCTGAGAAAAGTGAGCTGATCACCGCGTTGTGGTACGGATAGCAGTTCAGCGCATATCTTGCCTTGAAACGGATGATCTTCTCGCCGGTCGACGGATCAAAACGGCCTATGGTGTTCGTGGCAAGGGCTGTGGACGCAGTCCCGACATACCACCCGGAATCCGCGGAGGCGTCATAGTAAAGTACGACGAACGCCACCGACGCGGCAAGCACTGCAATAAGCACGGCAATGGCAAAACCGTGCAGCTTCAGCCGGTAGCGCAGGGAATTCATGGACATGCTCCAGCTGCGATAACCACAGTATATTCCCAGCAGGATCGCTCCTCCCATGAACACAGCCATGATCAGCGCGAGCGTGCGAAGCGGGACAAGGGTCACCTCACATATCAGGCAGATCACCTCGAAGAAGCCGAAATAGACAAAGTATCCCAGAAGCGCCGCACGGCTCAGGGAGTATTCTTCCCTGCCGCGGATCTTCAGGACGACGGATCCCAGGCACAGGAACACGAACATCTGCACCACAAGGGCTGCCGCCGAGAGCAGCAGTATCTTCATGTTCAGGCCTCCTTCAGGCACCCGGCGTTTCTGTATATGATATCCTCCCTGCCGGGGCCATTCGAGATCATGGTGACCGGGAAGCCGATCTGGCCCTCGATAAACTCGATGTACTTCCTGCAGTTTTCCGGAAGCTCCTCATACCTGCGGATACCACGGATGTCGCATTTCCATCCCGGGAGGGTTGTCCACACCGGCTTTGCCTTCTTCAGGCCGGGAGTTGTCGGGAATTCTTTTGTCCTGATGTTATCGATCTCATACTCCGTGCAGACCGGTATCTCATCCAGGTATCCGAGGGCATCGACAACCGTCAGAGCGACATCTGTCGCCCCCTGCATCCGGCAGCCGTACCGCGACGCGACTACGTCATACCAGCCCACTCTCCTCGGACGGCCTGTCGTAGCGCCGTACTCTCCGCCGTCTCCGCCGCGCTGTCTCAGTTCCTGCGCCTCTTCACCGAAGATCTCTGACACGAATTCTCCCGCGCCGACCGATGAGGAATACGCCTTCGTTACTGTGATGATCTTCTCGATCGAATACGGGGCAATCCCGGCCCCGATCGCGCCATAGCCTGCCAGTGTCGGGGAGGATGTCACCATCGGATAGATCCCGTGGTCGGGATCCTTCATCGTCCCGAGCTGTCCCTCCAGGAGAATCCCCTTTCCCTCACTGACCGCCTGCTGCAGAAAGGAGGCTGTATCCGTGACATACGGCGCAGCCATGTCCCGGTACTCATGCAGCTCTTCCATCAGGTCTTCCTTTTTGAGGAGCTCCCTGTGGTAGAGATGCTCCAGGAGGACATTTTTCAATGCGCAGACTCTCTCCGCCTTTTCCTCCAGGATCTCATCGTCAAAGAGCTCGCAGACCTGGAATCCGATTTTGGCATACTTGTCGGAGAAGAAGGGCGCTATCCCGGACTTTGTCGATCCGAAGGACTTTCCTCCCAGGCGTTCCTCTTCATAGGCATCGAAGTTGATGTGATAGCTCATGACGATCTGCGCGCGGTCGGAGATCAGGACACGGGGCTTCGGAACGCCCCTCTTTACAAGAGAATCAATCTCCTTCACGACAAGAGGGATGTTCAGCGCGACGCCGTTTCCAAGCACATTTGTGCACTCCGGATGGCACACACCGCTCGGCAGGGTGTGAAGCGCGAACTTGCCGTAGCTGTTCACGATGGTGTGCCCCGCGTTCGCGCCCCCCTGATAACGGACAACGATGTCCGCGCGGTCTGCAAGTGTGTCGACGATCTTTCCTTTTCCCTCGTCACCCCAGTTGGCTCCAACTACCGCCTGTACCATACCTCTCTCCTTCCTTTCATCACAGATGTATCCGTTGTTCAGACCGTGATATCCGCTTCCAGTCCCAGGTCATCCCTGTGGGATATCAGCACCGGTTTTACTTCCTCCTCCAGGTATTTTTCAACCTGGCGCGGCGCCCTGCCGACATATTTTGAGGGATCCATGGACTGTTCCAGCTCCTCCCGGGTCTGGGGGAACGCCGGATCCTCCGCGATCAGATCGAGCAGGTTGTTGTCCCTGCCTTCCTCTTTTACAACCCGGCCCGCCTCCATGGAGAGCGTGCGGATCTTCTCATGCATCTCCTGCCGGTCTCCTCCGGCCTTCACCGCGTCCATCATGATGTTCTCTGTCGCCATGAAGGGAAGCTCCGCCCTCAGGTGGCGGTCGATGACCTTCGGATAAACCTTCAGTCCGTCGGTAACATTCATGCACAGGTCCAGGATCCCGTCGAGGGCGAGAAAACCTTCGGCGATGGACAGTCTCCGGTTTGCGGAGTCATCCAGCGTGCGCTCGAACCACTGCACGGAACTGGTGACGGCCGGATTGAGCGCATCAACCATGACATAACGGGACAGGGAAGCGATGCGCTCGCTCCTCATCGGATTGCGTTTATAGGCCATGGCACTCGATCCGATCTGGTTTTTTTCAAAGGGTTCCTCCACTTCCTTGAGGTGCTGGAGGAGACGGATGTCATTTGACATCTTGTGAGCGCTGCAGGCAGTCTGCGCGACCACATTCAGGACACGCGCGTCAACCTTGCGGGAATAAGTCTGCCCCGACACCGGGTAGCACGCCGCGAAGCCCATCTTCTGCGCAATCATCGGATCGATCCGGTCCACTTTCTCCTGATCCTGATCAAACAGTTCGAGGAAGGAAGCCTGTGTCCCGGTGGTGCCCTTGGAGCCGAGGAGCTTCAGAGAACCAAGGACATATTCGATATCCTCCAGGTCCATCATGAATTCATGGATCCAGAGCGTCGCCCTCTTCCCGACAGTAGTCGGCTGGGCCGGCTGAAAATGCGTAAACGCAAGCGTCGGAAGATCTTTGTATTCCCGGGCAAAAGCGGCAAGGCGGGCGATGACATTTACCACCTTCCGGCGGACCAGTGTCAGCGCGTCGCGCATGATGATGATGTCCGTGTTGTCGCCCACATATGCGCTGGTTGCGCCGAGATGGATGATGCCCTTCGCCTTCGGGCACTGGAGGCCGTAGGCGTAGACATGGCTCATAACATCATGCCTGACGAGCTTCTCCCTCTCCCGGGCATCCTCATAGTTGATGTCGTCCTGATGAGCGCGCATCTCATCGATCTGTTCCTGCGTGATGTTCAGGCCCAGCTCCTTCTCTGTCTCAGCCAGCGCGATCCAGAGCTTTCTCCAGGTGCGGAACTTTTTATTCTGGGAGAAAAGGTACTGCATCTGCTTCGAAGCGTATCGCTGTGACAGGGGGCTGGTGTATCCGTCGTAGTTCATCTTATCATCCTCCGTGCCGTGCACCTGATCTTAAGGTGTCAAAAGCCGATTACGGATTGTTCCGCGTTCTTCTTCAGGGTTCATAGCTTCCCCGTATGTCCTCGGTGGGCGGATCGATCGGGTAGATTCCGCTGAAGCAGCCGGTGCAAATCGGGAGTTCTTCCACAATCTGGCTCAGGCGCTCCATCTTCAGGTACGCAAGACTGTCCGCTCCGATCACCTCACGGATCTCCTCCAGTGTACGTCCGTGTGCGATCAGCTGCTCCCTTTCGGGGATGTCGGTTCCGAAGTAGCACGGGTGCAGGAAAGGCGGCGAGCTGACTCTCATGTGAACCTGGGTGGCACCTGCCTCACGAAGCATACGGACGATGCGGTCACTGGTGGTGCCCCGCACAATCGAGTCGTCAATCATCACGACCCGCTTTCCCTCGACAGCAGGACGCAGGGGGTTCAGCTTGACTCTCACCGCCGACTCCCGGCTCTGCTGGCCGGGTGTGATAAATGTCCGTCCCACATATCCGTTCTTTACGAAGCCCTGCCCATAGGGAATCCCGCTCTCCATGCTGAATCCCAGCGCGGCGGCGCTCCCGGATTCCGGCACGCCTATGACCAGGTCCGCATCCACCGGACTGTCCTGGGCAAGAAACCTTCCCGCGAGGATTCTGGAATTGTATACCGACACTCTGTCAAGGACGGAATCCGCCCTTCCGAAGTAGATATACTCGAAGATACACCGTGCTGTTTTTCCATAACGGATGCAGTGGCTGCGGTCGGAATGAAGCCCGTACCTCGGGCTGATCGTCACGATCTCTCCCGGTTCCACATCCCGCACGAACTCGGCGCCGATGGTATCGAGGGCACAGGACTCGGATGCAAGGATCCACGCCTTTCCCCTCCTGCCGATGCAGAGCGGACGGAATCCAAAGGGATCCCTCACGCCGATGAGTTTTCTCGGGCTCATGATGATCAGGGAATAGGAGCCTCTGATCCGCTCCATTGCCATCGATACGGCTTCCTCAACGGATCCGGTACTGACACGGGCACGGGCAATCTCGTAGGCAATCAGTTCGGAGTCCGTAGTGGTCTGGAAAATCGCACCGGTACGGGAAAGCTCCTTCTTCAGCTGCGGGGAATTCACCAGATTGCCGTTGTGTGCCATGGCAAGGGTGCCCTTGAGATAGTGAAGGACAAGGGGCTGCGCATTTTCAATCGTACTTGCCCCCGCAGTCGAGTAACGCACATGGCCGACACCTATATCTCCGCATAGTGTGTCAAGATCATACTCATCAAAGTTTTCATTGACCAGCCCCATGCCTTTGCGGCTCAGGACTCTTCCTTTCGGTCCCATGGTGTCACTCACCGCGATCCCGCAGCTCTCCTGTCCCCTGTGCTGGAGAGCAAGAAGCGCATAGTAAATCGTCGGGGCGACATTCTCATGGTCGGAGAAATCATACATGCCGAATACCCCGCACTCCTCGCGGGGTTCATCCAGGATCTCTCCAGCGTCAAATATTCCTGTTTCTGTTTTTCTCAAGCTTTTTTCCTCTCCGGTCAGCAAAATACCTGTGCATTATAGCCCATCGGTGCTTTCCGTGCAACAGATGACAACGGCTGAGAACAGGGCTGCCGCTTTTAATGCGGCAGCCCTGCTGCTTTAACCCGGAAGTGAATAGAATCAGAACAGTCCCTGCGCCATCATGGCATCCGCGACTCTCTCAAATCCGGCTATGTTCGCGCCGGCGACCAGATTGTAGCCAAGGCCGTTGCGCTCGGCCGCCTGAACGGAATTCTCATAGATGGTGTCCATAATGTGACGCAGCTGTCTGTCAACCTCTTCTTCTGTCCAGAAAAGCCGTTCGCTGTTCTGGGACATCTCGAGCCCGCTGGTAGCCACACCGCCTGCGTTGACCGCCTTGGACGGTGCCACAATCATGTCCGGCTGGCTCATCAGGAAGCGGAGGGCATCGTTGGTGGTCGGCATGTTCGCCACTTCGATATAGTAGCGCACCTTATTCGCCACGATCTTCTCAGCGGAATCCATATGTACATCATTCTGCATCGCGGACGGCATGATGATGTCCGCCTTGACACCCCAGGGCTTCTCACCCGCATGGAACCCGACGCCGAACCTGTCCGCGTAGTCCTGCACACGATTGCGTCCGGAGTTTCTCATCTCGACCAGGTAATCGATCTTCTCCGGGGTATTCACTCCGTCCGGATCATAGACATAACCGTCCGGACCGGACAGAGTGATGACCTTTGCTCCCAGTTCCGTTGCCTTTCTGGCAATACCCCATGTGACATTTCCGAATCCGGCGCAGGCGATGGTCTTCCCCGCGAGTGTCTCACCGTCATGCTTCAGGACGTTCTCCAGATAGTAGACCGAACCATAGCCGGTTGCCTCAGGGCGGATCCGGCTGCCGCCGTAGGAGAATCCCTTGCCGGTGAATGTCCCGTTCTCGAAGTTTCCCTTCAGCCTGCGGTATTCCCCGAACATGTATCCGATCTCTCTTCCGCCGACACCCATATCTCCTGCCGGAACATCCGTATCCGGTCCGATATAACGGTACAGTGCCTGGATAAAGGACTGGCAGAAGCGCATGATCTCATCGTCAGACTTTCCGGTGGGATCAAAGTCAGCGCCGCCCTTGGCGCCTCCCATGGACAGTCCGGTCAGGCTGTTCTTGAATGTCTGCTCAAAGCCGAGGAACTTCATGATACTCGGGTTGACATCCTTCTGGAAACGGATCCCTCCTTTGTAAGGTCCGATCGCACCGTTAAACTGGCAGCGGTATCCGTTCTGTGTATGCGCAAACCCTTTGTCATCCTGCCATACGACACGGAAGGAGAACATTCTCTCCGGCTCGACCATGCGGCCAAGGAGATCGACCTTCTCATACTCCGGATGGCGTTCCACCACCTTGTCCAGTGAGGTCAGCACTTCCTCAACCGTCTGGCAGAACTCCGGCTCGTACGGATACTTCTGGTTTACTTTTCCGATCACCCGCTCAATATAACTGTTCATGGCGTTTTCCTCCCTGAAAACATAATTCTGCGAGGTCATTCGAACTATGTCTTTATTATACCACTTGTACATACAAATGAAAGTATAAAACGCGGCGGGGTGCGGGTTACAGTCTCAGATCCTGGCCCGCTCTGTAATTGTCCTGGACACCATTATCTCCAACAGCCAGGATATTTGCTGACAGGTCCTTATCCTTCCGTTTCTTCCGTCAGGCCGGTGCTTCCTTCCCTGTCTGCGGGAGATGGCAGATGAACCAGGCAGCTTGGATCCTCTGCCGTCTGGAGCCGGATTGTTCCTGTCGTCAGATACTCATCTTTCAGCCGCAGATAATCCGACTCGCGCTGCTTTACGTGGTCCATCGCATTCTCCCTTGTCACATGCGTCCCAAATCCGGGATAGGAAAAGGTGCCGTTGATCGTATCGACAACAGCATCCCCGACCTCATAAAAGAAATGCCCTTCATTGTAGAAATTCCATGGATTCAGATCGATATCATGATAGCCGCTGAAATCCCAGTAATCGGTAATCAAAGCCAGCCTGACCAGATAATCCCGGTATGCCGGGGACTCAAAATCAGCGATCTCCCCGATAAAGGAGGGGGCCACAATAACCATCAGCTCTACACCGGCGTCATCACACTTCTTCTTGATGCGCTCCAGCGTATCGAGGCATTCCGGAATATACGGATCATCCGCCTCTGAAGTAAACAGCTCTCTCAGATGCTCCTGAAACTCTCCCAGAACCTTGCTTTCGGTCGCCTGCACCCATCTCTCATAACTCCTGTTATAGAGCCTGTATATATTCCGCTCACCTGTCGGGATCGGCTCGACATAAGTCGCCGAGCGGTTCCTGATCTTGGTCAGTCCCTGGAAAAAATCCTTGAACAGATAAGTCATGTACTCCCGGACATAGGAAGTGCCCAGCTCCACTGCCGGAATCTGGAAAGAAACGTCTTCCTGGTCCTGCAGCAGTCTTTTCACTTCCGCGCCACTGAGGCTGATCACGATCTTCTTCGGGTCACAGTACTTCAGCAGGAAATCCGTCTCGATTTCATACTCCTGGACATTTCCCCTCGATTCAAACATATTGTAGTAGCGGTATCCGTCCAGTTCGGAAAGCTTTGCGGCCCGGTAAGAACCGGCCTTGGAGCCGCCCAGCAGATAAGCGTCATACTGATCCGCGAACTTCAGCACATGGTTCGCCTTGAACTGGCGCGCCATGACAACAGAAAGATTAAATGAGAAATTGATATCCTCATAATCTCCTGACTGGAAAGTGAAATACCCATACGGATCCGCAAAATAATTAAAGGATGCGAGGCCACACAAAGCCAGAATCGTCGCGCAGATGAATATGGCAATCCATTTTTTTGCGTTCATTTTCTCTCCTGCTGTCTCAGCATCTGCCGGCAAATGACTTGATTGACAGTTCCTTATCCGGACACGGTTATGACTCCGATCCGGTCCTCAAACGCCGCGGGAAATACATGCTCCGTGCAGGTATCCGTCAGCGCGCCGTCCCATGACACATGAAGGTGGCCTGCAAGAACCGCGCACACGGGGCTGTCCGGCGCGGACAGGATCTCCAGCAGTTCCTTCATGCTCCCACCGCCGGATGTATCGTATTCATCCCCGTCCCCCCAGCACAGGACGCGTCCGTCCCAGCATGTCCGGGACAGTTCTTTCAGGGAAGAACAGTCCCCTTCCCCGCTGTCAAAAGGGACATGACTGCAGAGGATGACCGGAACAGACTGTTCACAGATCCTGCGAAATTCCTCAAGCGTCTCATCGGAGATGGCTGTGGTCGTGCAGTCAAGGCCCGCAACGATAAAGTCCCCGAAGTCAACCGTCCAGAGCCTGTTCTGGGGAGCGATCTCCCGATGGAGGGAGCGCATCCGCTTTTTCCCCATATCCGAATACCAGCGGCCATAGTCATGATCCGCCCGCAGATAGATCCATGGTGTCTGAATCCGGGCAAGGCCCTCCTGCAGCTTTGCAAGATTCTCCTCTGACACGTAGTCGACCATGTCCGCACCCAGGATCAGGCAGTCAGCGCCATAGGAATCGATCCCGGCACTCAGAAGATCCCAGGTTTCTTCCGCCGGAATGCCGGCAGAGTTCTTATTCATTTCATACCGCGCATCAGCGTCTTCCCGGTGATCCTGGGTCACATCCGGATCTTCTGAGCCGCTGCTGATATGCATGTCTGAAACCCACAGGAGCGTGCGTTCCTCCTCCATGCCGGGAACCGTAATATGCACTTCCTCAATCTGCGGCTCATATCCTCCCGGATCCTCTCCGGCCCGGCAGGCACAGGTGAAAATCATCCCCGCCGCCAGAACAACAAAGGCACAGCATCCCGCTCTGCTCATTCCCATACACCCTCTCCATCAGCTGATCGAGCTTCTGCGGTACTCTTCCTTCAGTTCCTCCAGAAGGGCAGCGCTGCTCTTTCCCGGGTGGCTCCTCGAGGCTATCTTCTCCTGAACCCTCCGGGCTGCGGCGGCATTATACTCCTGGATCTTCCCGGTCAGCACAGGATCCGCGCCGAACTCCTCCAGCTTTTTCCGGTACTCCTCATCCGACAGAAACAGCGGAAGCGTGCTGACATATTTGCGCATCAGCTCTCTTGACTGGAATGTCTTCCACCCGGAAAGAAATGCGTCCGCCGCCTCACGGAAGCAGAACTGTCTCGCCATCGCGCAGCCGAGATTGTTCCACACAGAAGCGTAGAAAGGCGCGCCGAGCCTTCCTTCACTGCGGTTGTCAAGAATCTCCTTATACAGTATCACCGCTGCCTGAAAGCGGCCGCCCTTTACAAGATAATCCGCCCGTGTCTTCATCCTCTCCTCCTGCGGCTGGACCTGGACACGGGTCAGCTCCTCCCTCACACGCCTTGACTCTCCGACAGGGAGATACCCGGCTTCCTGGAAAACGGGCAGCACAAAGTAGCTCACATCCCTGTCCGGTCTCTCCAGCGCATCCGAGAGCTTTCTCGCAAGGCTCTTCAGTCCGAGCTCATCCCGGATCCACTCCACGAGGGCAGGGCATGCGATGCTTTCATCGATCAGGCACAGATTGTGGTACAAAAACCAGCACAACTCTTCGAGAGAGTAGATCCGCGTTCCGATACTCCCGATAAAGAACGGCCTCTCTGCAGTCTTTGTCATGCACAGATCAAAGCTCATAGAACCACCTGTCTCTTCCAGACCCGTCCTGTCGGAGAATAGAATCCCCCGAACCCGAGATCCTCCACCTCAACCTCACAGCGGTTCTGCGCCGTGAAATAAACCGTCATGCGCAGTCTTGTCGCGCGGTTTTCCCTCTCGGGAAAATGATCAAGCCTCAGTATATGCCCCACCGTCTCTCCGCCTTCCGCTGGTGTCGTCAGGATCGTCACGCTCTGTTCATCGTCCGGAATCATGTCGATCTGGCAATGTGCCTCATACCAGTTCAATCCGGCAGGGATCAGCACCTGGTACTGCTCCTTTCCCCTCACACGGACCCGGATTCCGATATCCTCACTGATCTGGTCAACGCCCATGAACAGAAGGTCCGGCATCTTCGTATATCCCAGCCTTGCCATGGCGCAGTAGCAGGCGCCCTTTGAAAACAGGTTCTGTCCCTGGAACGCATGTCTCCGGAACGTCAGGTACTGAAATGACCTCTGTGCCCAGCTTCTGTCAAAGTAATTCCCATAGAGGTAACTCGTGGTGACATTACGCCTCTCAAACAGCTTTCCCAAAAGCTCATACAGGCGGCGGTCCCGCTCTCTGTCCCAGTCCTCGCCGGACATGCTTCCCCGCGCCCTCTCGCTCACGTCGGCAGAGGCAATCTCATCAATCGTGACGACGCCGGGTTTTACACTGCGGTCAATATGAAGGATGCTTCCGACCATCTGCTGGTTCTTCACTCGCAGAAAGGCGACATCCCCGTTCCACAGCTCCCTCCGCATACTGACAACATAATAGTAGAAGCTCGTCCGCCAGTCCTGCAGGAAAATATACCTGCGCTCGATTCCCAGGCTCTCCAGAGCGGCAACGAGATGATCGCCCAGATCCTGGGTGAGGGACGGAACCGTAACAGCGATCCGAAGATCCTTCTTCTGTTTCTCCCCCGGTACGGTATCGATCATCGCCGACAGAAACCGCGCCAGCGCCTGGGTGCCGAAATGCCCGCCCCGCATCGCGCCCTTCCACGCCTCCGGCGGAACAGGCATCAGGCCGTCCTCCCCGTCCCCGGGCAGGGAAAGCGTCTGCGGCTCTGTCAGGGTATTGTCAAACCAGGTAATCTGCGCGCCATCGGCAGACATCTGTATACCTGTCAGCATCTGATTATCTTCTTCCATGCTCTCCCCTTCCAGTCAGGAGCTGTTCAGAAATAACTTGTGAAGATTGCGATTCATAAGTTATTCCTGAACAGATCCTTATTGCAGCGTGAAGATCTCCCTTGTGAGGCTGTCCAGCTGCCGGTATTCCTTCATCTCCCGGTTCAGGGCATCCTCATCGCCCTCCTTCAGGTAGCGGGACATCTGTGTCAGTCTTCCGTAGCGGCTTGGCATCAGCTCGCCGGGAACCGTTCCTGCCTTCAGGATACGGTGGGCGCTGACCGTTTTCTCCCCGCTTTCCTTCGTCTCCTCCGTGTAGCATTCCAGCTGTTCGCCCTCGAACAGGACGAATTCCCTCACACGGATTCCCTCAAACACATCCTTCATCGTGATTTCCGTGAAAGGCGCATTTTCATAGCGGATGCGGTAGAACAGCCTTATCCTGCTCTTCGGGCTGGCGACCGCCTCGCAGAACACCCTGTCCTCAATCCCGAGGCCCGAGCGCATCTCATACGGGAATCTCATGAAAAACGCAAACCGCATTCCCCGTCCGGAATACTTCTCCATCAGGCTGACAGCCGCCTGTCTCTGTGCTTTCGTGTATTCCGGAAGCCGGCTCAGGTACTGCAGAAGGGCAAGCGCGCAGACGTCGGGCAGCCTGCCTCCCTTCTCATAGTCCGTCAGGCAATCTTCGAAGACAACCTCCAGGACAGGGCTTCCCTTGACCAGATACTCATAACAGCGCAGGATCACATACGCCTGGCAGATCCTCCGGCTTCCGAGCGACCTGCGGTAAGAGCGGTAGATCTGCTCGCTGTTCTCGCTGCCCTGCCTTGTGAACAGAATCAGGCTCAGGATCTTCTTCTCCAGATTGATCGTCTCAAGCTCGTACTCACGGGCGACCCGCCAGAGGTTCTTCATGCTCTCCACAGGCCCCTCGTAATACATCAGCAGGTAGATGAGCACATGCTCCTCCACTTTCCCGGAGGCAAACAGGGAGGCGCAGAATCCCAGAAGGGTCCGGTCTTCTTCATACTCTCTGGAAATCACGATCTGTGACAGGATCCTCATCAGGCGGTTCAGTTCCACATTCTGGATACCATACTTCTCCAGAATCGACCACGCCCTCTCATACCGGCCGTCCTGTGTCAGCAGGCTGAGGTATTTCGAGCGGTCGATGCTGACATAGGTGTCCATGTCGCTCTCCCTCAGGAAGGCAGAGAGGGTTTCCTCCTGGGGATTCTTGTAATAATAGTCCAGCAGCCATGTCTGAAGCTGGCGGCGGTAACCGTCGGAAAACGCCGCCATATGGACTGCCTCCAGATAATACTTCAGGGTTCTGTGCGTGATCGGCTGCTCCACTTTCGGATTCAGCGTGAAGAACAGAACCAGCGACGGATCATCCGAAACTGACTGGACACAGAGGTTCATCAGGTCGGTATCGTTGAGAAGGTGCTGCGCCATATACAGGGAGGTGGAGGTGTATCTCCTGCCCTGTTCATCCTCCAGAAGAATCCTGGACTGCTCGGAGTAGATCCTGACCTGCGCCATATGATCCTGGATCGGGGTCACATGTTCCCTGCCGCGGCGCGCGTCTGCCACGACAACCTTCTTCATGTCAGGACTCAGGCAGTCCACCTCGAAGGTGAACAGAAGCCGGATCAGCTTCCTCGCCAGCTGCGGCGTAACCATCCTTCCGGACAGGTGCCGTGAGATCAGGACGGACAGATCCTCGTTGATGTGCCCCATCTGGATCTGGTCTGTGACAAACTTCTCCATCCCCGGGCGCATGGCAGCGAATATCTGGGGGATGCTCTCCTCAGAATCGGAAAGATTCCTGTAGATGCGTGCCTTTTTCCGCCAGTCCATGGTCTCGTTCAGGACAAAGTACCTGCGGATCACCTGCGGCATCTGTTCGATCCTGACCTCGCCCATCGTTTTCATATAATACTCATAGAGGCCGTTGATCTTCAGATCCCGCGCAACGGCTGCCTGATACAGGGGAAAATACTTCTCCTGTGTCCTGTCGCCGGCGATTGCCATCTGGACACGCACCTCCAGGACATCATCCATATTCGTGTCACTGTAACAGGTCTCCAGCATCCGGAAGGTGACCGGATCATATCCGCCCCTGCGGCGGATCAGGTTCATGCTGTGAAGGACAAACCGCTCATCCAGCACCTTCTCCTTAACCGCCCAGTTCACGAGCATGCGCGCGCCCCTCGTCCATTCGTGGAGAAGGAACGGGTTGCGGCGGACGATCTGCACTCCCTCAAGCAGAAGGATCGGGCTTGCCTGGAACTGCTCGATATGGTGCAGGATCTTCTCCAGCTTTCCCGCGTCCCCGCCCTGCTCGTCCTCAAGCAGGTACAATGACATCCAAAGGATCAGCCAGGAAGAGCGCTCCTTCAGCCCCAGCTCCCTCATCTGTTCCCTTACACGCATCCGGTAAGCATCGTCCCGTGAGAAAAAAGTAGACAGGTAGAGCCAGACAGCCTGCGCATTTGCATCCTCATAAATCCCCGGATTCTTCTCGATCCGGCGAAGCTCCCGCTCCGCAGAGGAGCGTTTGCCTTCCGCCTGGAGAATGAAGACACCCAGAAGATCCGAAAGAAGACTCCTTCCGCCCGCTCTCCTGTAGCTCTCTATCACGCTGTGGGAGCGCTCTGTCCACTGGCGGAGCTCGATCCGGCCAAGTCTGTAATCCAGATACAGACGGATGATCTTCCTGACCATGACATTCTGCACGCGGTGCGAACGAAGATCCGCATTTCCCCTGACTTCGACACACACTTCGTACGCCAGTGTCTGATAGCAGGTATGGATCGTAATCCTGGCGAGATTGCGCCCGGCATGCAGGAAATTCGAATCGATGATATAGCGCAGCTGCCATTCGGAACCGATAAAGTCCTCCGTCGTCAGGGATTTCTTTTCCACGCGAAGGAACCTGGCGTCAGAGAAGACCTCAATCTCCATATAACCCCAGGTGCTCCTGATCAGGGTGACTTCTTCCAGAACCGTCCCCTTCGGATTGACAATCCTGTGGTTATCCCTGCTCAGGGACAGCTCGATCATCTCTTTCTTTTCAGCAGCGATCAGGAACTGCTCCAGGGCTCTTTTGGGCTCCCTGTCCCCGGAAAGGGACTTCCAGAGAGTAAACGCCTCATAACTCTTTTCCTCCAGCGATTCACCGAACCGCTCCGTGGCGTAAGCATCGGCGGCAGCGTTCAGGTCAAGACGCGCAAGATCTGCCAGGGCGTCCATGTCCATAACTGTGGACGGCTTCTCTTTCTCCTTCACGCTGAAGCAGAAGGGAATCGTCTCCTCCCCGAGCTCGCTGCAGATGGTCAGCTTTCCCTCCGCCTTCTGTCCGCCTTCCAGCCCTGTCAGGTCAACGCGGTAGAAGACCTCGGATTTCGGACTGAAGAATTCCGCTGTCTCAACAATTACACGGGGATGGGAAGAATACACGAACCCCCTGCACCGCTTTCCGCCGGGATGGAAAACCACCACGCTCCCGCGGAGCAGGGCGCCCTCCTCAGCCTGTGTTTCGAGCCGTGCAGGTTCATATCCCAGCCTGGGCGGATCATATTCAAATGTCTCATTCAGAAGCTGTTCCAGGCGTCTACGCACAACCAGACCTCATTATCAGTGAATCAGTTCCTTCAGCTCAGCCATGAAGGTTTCTACATCCTTGAATTCCCGGTAGACGGAAGCAAACCGGACATATGCAACCGGATCCAGATCCTTCAGCTGGACCATGATCATCTCTCCGATTTCAGAGCTGGAGACCTCCGATGTCCTGCGGCCATAGATGTCCGCCTCAACTCTGTCGATCATAGATTCGATCTGATCGATCGAAACCGGTCTCTTGTAACAGGCACGCATCACGCCGGACTCAATCTTGTTCCGGTCATACTGCTGTCTCGTGCTGTCCTTTTTGATTACGACAAGAGGGATGGCTTCGATCTTCTCATAGGTCGTAAACCTCTTTCCGCACTGATCGCACTGTCTCCTGCGCCGGATGGAATTCGTCTCCTCAACCGGTCTGGAGTCTGTCACCCTTGTGTCATCACTCCCGCAATAAGGACATCTCATGTTTGCTCCCCTCCTCTATAAACTCATCTGTTCTCTTTTTTCGTTGATCATACCATTTCTGTCAGGACCTGTATATCAATTAGGAACTGTATATAAATTACTTGTACAGATTGCGCAGGATTTTCCTTCGAGTGTGCCAGGCAAAAAAGCCGCGCATAGCGGGCTA
>ONVT01000193.1 GCA_900321365.1 uncultured Eubacteriales bacterium
GACCGAAAGGACGACCGAAAGGACGAAGAAGGCCGGGCGCAGGGAGACAAAGAAGGCGGTGCTGAAATCGGCTCAGTCGCAGAAGGAAACGCAGAAGGCGCATGGCAGGGACAGGAGGAAACAGGATCCGGGCATGATCCGTTATGAGGCGGAGGGGCCGGATCCGGACGAAGTTTACCGTATCTTTCCGGCGCAGACAAAGACGGATCTGGGGCATAAGATCTTCCTGATTCTGGAGATACCGGAGGGAAGAGAAGTGCCGCACCGGATTGCGGGAGGATTCACGAACCCTGAGCGCAGGCTTGCGTTTGAGTATTATGACGGCGGGGCGCATTTCCACATGTCACGCCTGGATATGAGCGGGGCAGACATCCGTTTCCGTAAACTCTTTTCCTGGCTGGGAATCCATCATATCTCTGTGCGCCTGAGCGGTACAAGGGACGGCAATTCCTTCTATGTTTACCGGATCAAGGCGGTGGAACCGCCCATGGATGGAGGGAGCCTGCAGGCGTTTGAGGATCCTTTTCTCCAGTATATGATCGAACGGATCCGTACATCCATCCTCCAGGCGAGCGAGGAGGAAGTTCCGGACCAGCTGACCATGACGACGCTGCCGGAGATCGTCAATTACATGGAATGCTGCGCGGACACGCTGCCTGCGAACATCCGCCAGTGGGCCCGAAAGAACATCATCACTGCCGGTCAGGAGGGAGGAAACAAGGACGAGAAGCGCCACGCTCAGAGAGCTTTGTCCATGATGCTTCAGGTGAGGTGGAGAAGCTCGTATTTTGATCCGATCGACCCGGATGAGGCAAGACGGATCCTGGACGAGGAACTGTACGGACTCGAGAAAGTGAAGCAGAGGGTGATCGAGACGATCATCCAGATCAACCGGACCCATACGCTGCCCAGCTACGGACTGCTCCTGGCCGGTCCCGCGGGGACGGGAAAGAGCCAGATCGCATACGCTGTCGCGAGGATCCTCAAGATTCCGTCCGCCATCTTTGACATGAGCACGGTGCGGGATCCGGAAGCTCTGACAGGAACGCCGCGCATCTACACAAACGCCCGGCCGGGCCGGATCATGGAGGCCTTCACTCTGACGGGGAGTTCGAACATCGTTTTCGTGATTAATGAACTGGACAAGGCGGATCATGAGGGGCAGAGCGGGAATCCCGCCGACACGCTCCTCACGCTGCTGGACAATCTCGGGTTTACGGACAACTATATGGAGTGCCAGATCCCGACGCAGGGTGTGTATCCGATTGCCACCGCCAATGACAAGGATCGCATCTCCGAGCCGCTGATTACACGGTTCGCGGTGATTGATATTCCGGATTATACCCCGCAGGAGAAGAGGATCATCTTCCGTGATTATTCTCTGCCGAAGGTGCTGAGGCATATGGGGATGAGTCAGGAGGAGTGCAGGATTACACCGGACGCGGTGGACTCGATCGTGGATCTGTACCGGGAGAGGCCGGGCTGCCGCGACCTCGAGCAGGCGGCGGAGCATCTCGCTGCCCACGCGCTTTTTGAGATCGAGACCGGCGGTGCGCGGCACGTAGAATATGACGCGCAGAAGGCGCGGGCGCTGCTGGAGGCTTAGGAACTGTAAGCATTCTTCAGGGCTTTGTGTACATCCTGCGGAATTCGGAGGGTGTGCAGCCCTTCATGAGCTTGAACATTCGGATGAATGCGGACATGCTGGAAAAACCGCTGGCCAGTGCGACATCTGTCACAGATAAGGACATATCGGAAAGGGATCGCTCCGCGCGGGTGATCCTTTTCTGGTTCAGGTACTTATAAAATGTGGAGCCCGTGAACTGTTTGAAGAGACGGGTGAAATGAAACTTTGAAAAACCCGAGTAGGACGCGACGTCGTCCAGGGTCAGGTTCTCGGTGCAGTGCTCGTCGATGTAGCTGCAGACAGCCATGAACTTTTCAACGTATTTTCTCTGGCGGACGTCGTCTTCCGCGAACCGCTGCGCGGCCTGTGTGTGGCTTCTTCCGATCAGCACGAACAGTTCTGTCAGCATTGCGTAGATCGATGCTTCAAAGAAGGAATCCTCTTTTTTGTATTCCCGTGTGATGGATTCTATCAGGGAACGAATTCGGCTGTATGAATCCGGAAACCGATCATGTGTGATGAGAAGGGCCGGTTGTATGATTGTCAGGATCGAATCAATTTCCCGCAGGTTCAGGACGGATGTGATCTCCGCCTGGATAATGTACCGTTCACCTTCGCACGCGTAAAAGTGGTGCAGAACTCCCGGACACAGGACCAGGATGTCTCCCTCGCTCAGGGTTGCAGCGGTATCGGCGTACTCCACCCGGTATTGTGCGCGGACAGGCATGACAATCTCCAGAGGGGAATGCCAGTGCATCGGATAATCCTCATACTCGACGTTGTCATAGATCCGGAGGTTTGTATTCTCACGATAATTGACGGTTTCGTGGGTTCCTTCCAGGTGCTCTATCATAATCGGATCCTCCCTGAATCAGGGGTCTGTCATCTTCATTATTAAAATAGAATAATTGCGGTTGACTGTCAACAAAAAACTTGCCTGATAGCAGGGATTTCATGGAATAACGGCCAGGACAGGGTGCTCATTTCAGAAATAGAAGTAATATTGCACAAATTCAGGACATGAAATTTGTGAATAATAGATAAAACGACATGACGCAATAAAAAGAAAAAGCAATAATTAGAAAAGAATAGGCAACAATTTTGAAGAGTCAATGGCAATAATCTGATATTGTGAAACCATCAGAAAACGATAGCTGTATTCCCTGAAAAGGAGAATGCGGGTTCCGGCAGGGAGGCTGCCGGAGAGTTCCTAAAAGGAGGAAGGAAGATGAATAGAAAAGCTGTTTCTGTATTGTTGTCACTCTCGATGACAGCAGGCCTTCTGGTCGGTGTTCCGATGACCGCTGCAGCGGATGAAGATGTGCAGGAGATCACCTGGATGTTCTGGGATGACCTGGACACCACCACGGATCTGATCTCGCTGGGCTTCAAGGATACGGTCGACCGCTTCAATGAAGACTATGAAGGTGTGTATCATGTCACCCCGATTACCACACAGCTGGAAGAGTACTACACGCAGCTGAACGCTTTGATTGCCGCGGATGAGACACCCGATGTATTCATCGTCAGCCCGGGCCCGAACCTGACCGACTATGTGGATCCCGGTGTTGCAGCTCCGCTGGATGAGTACCTTGAGGCAGACGGCTGGAAGGACACCTTCGCCAGCGATGCTGTTTTCACACAGCAGACGTATGACGGCGAGATCTACGCGGTTCCGCTGAACACGGCGGCTGCCTGCTGCTACTACAACAAGGACATCTTCGAGGAAGCCGGCGTGGAAGTTCCGACCACCTATGACGAGCTTCTGGAAGCCTGCCAGTAGATTCAGGATGCCGGATACACCCCGATCACCATCAGCGCGGGTACCGCATGGTGCCTGTCCATGCTGGCCGGTTATCTCTGCGACAGAGAGGGCGTCGACCTTCCGGCGATCAACAGTGGCGAAGAGAGCTGGGTACAGGATAAGACGATCGCGGCCGGCGAGAAGCTCCTTGAGCTCTCCCAGTACTTCCAGGATACCGCGGCGGGCGACTCCAACGACGACGCAACCATGGCGTTCGCGATGGGCGATGCGGCGATCCTGATCCAGGGTTCCTGGGCGATCGGCCAGATGAATGGTATCGACGACGAGATCGAAGAGAAGTGCGGCGTGTTCCAGTTCCCGGCGATCGAGGGCGGAAACGATCCGAACAGAGTTATCGCAAAGTC
>ONVT01000099.1 GCA_900321365.1 uncultured Eubacteriales bacterium
GGCTGACACAGGCGGCTGACACAGGCGGTTGACACAAATGGCTGACACAGATGGTTGACGCAGATGGTTGACGCAGATGGGAAAATGGAATAAGTATGCTGCCGCGACGGAGCCCGTGACCGGGAAGAAGGTGGCGAAGGTTCCGGTGATCATGCAGCTGGAGGCGCTCGAGTGCGGCGCTGCCTGCCTGGACATGGTCCTTGCCTACTACGGCAAGTGGATCCCGCTCGAGAAGGTGCGCAAGGACTGCGGCGTCTCCAGAGACGGATCGAACGCGAACTACATCCGCCGCGCGGCAATGAATTACGGCATGAATGCGGACGGATACAAGGTCGAGGCCTCCTACCTTGAGGAGGAGGGAATCTTCCCCTGTATCCTGTTCTGGAATTTCAACCACTTTGTGGTGCTGGACGGCTTCCGGAAGGGGAGAGCGGTGCTCAATGACCCTGCCAGAGGCCTTGTTGAGGTTTCAAAGGAAGAGTTCGAGAGCAGTTTTTCCGGGATCATCATCGAGCTGTCCCCGGGCGAGAACTTTGTTGCCGAGGGAAGCCCGAAGAGCATCATGGGGTTTGTGCGCAAGAAGATGCGGGGGCTTGGTCCCTCCTTTGTGTTTGCCGTCCTTCTCTCGGCGATCGTTGCCCTGGCGGGAATGCTGAACCCTGCCTTCCAGCGGGTCTTCCTGGACCGGCTGCTCTCCGGAAAGAGTCCTGAATGGGTGACGCCTTTCCTGATTCTTGTGTCCGCGGTTGCCTTGATCCAGATCATCTCCGGGGTGGTGGAGCGCATATTCAGCCTCAGGATGGAGGGAAAGCTCGCGGTCACGTCAAACAGTGAGTATATGTGGCATGTGCTGCGGCTCCCGGTGGAGTTCTATTCCCAGAGGCAGGCCGGCGACATCGCGATGCGGAAACAGACCAACTCGACGATCGCATCGACGATGATCAATACGTTTACGCCGCTTATCCTGAACGCGTGCATGATGATCTTTTACCTGTTCGTCATGGTCCGTTACAGTCCCCTGCTGTCGCTGATCGGCGTCGTGTCGATCCTGATCAACAGCTCGCTCCAGAAACACTATTCCAACAAAAAGATCAATGTGTCCAGGGTACGGCTGCGCGATATGGCCAAGCTGCAGTCCACCACGGTTTCCGGCATCGAGATGATCGAGACGATCAAGGCGGGCGGGGTCGAAGATGAATTCTTCAGCAAATGGGCCGGATACCAGGCTTCCGTAAACCGCCAGGCCATGGCGGGGCAGCACATCACGCAGTATTCCGGGCTGGTTCTCGCATTTGTCACCCAACTGTCCAATGACCTGATCCTGGCGCTCGGTCTTCTCTTTACGATGTCAGGGCATTTTACCATCGGTATGCTGTGGGGGTTCCAGACACTCCTGACCAACTTCACGGCGCCCGTGACGCAGCTGACCTCCGCCAGGGATCTCATCCGGGAGATGCGCACGGACATGGAGCGGATCGAGGATGTCCTGGAGTACCAGACCGATGTATCCCCGGATTCTCTGAAGCTGAACGATGACATCAGTTATGTCAAGCTGAGCGGAAAAGTCGAGATGAAGAATGTCACCTTCGGATATTCTCCTCTCGCAAAGCCCCTGATCGAGAACTTCAGCCTGACTGTGGAGCCGGGGCAGAAGATTGCCTTTGTCGGTGCTTCCGGATGCGGCAAATCAACGCTCGCGAAGCTCCTGACCGGCCTCTATAAGCCCTGGAGTGGGGAGATCCTGTTTGACGGGAAGAAGCTGGAGGATATCGACCGGAATCTGTTCACCGGTTCCGTGGCAAAGGTGGACCAGGAGGTCACTCTGTTTGAGGATACCATCGCCGCGAACATCAAGATGTGGGACACCTCCATCGAAGGCTTCGAGATGATCCTCGCTGCGAGGGATGCCAGCATTCATTCGGATATCATCGCGAGGGACGGCGGATACAATTACGTCCTCCACGAGAACGGAAAGGATCTGTCCGGAGGACAGCGGCAGCGCCTGGAGATCGCCAGGGTGCTGGCGCAGGATCCCACCATCATGATCATGGATGAGGCGACAAGCGCGCTGGACGCGAGGACCGAGGCGGAAGTGGTGCAGTCCGTGCAGCAGAGAGGCATCACCTGTATCGTGGTTGCGCACAGGCTCTCCACGATCCGCGACTGTGATGAGATTATCGTGATGGACCACGGGCATGTGGTCGAGCGCGGGACACATAAAGAGCTTTACGAAAAGGGCGGTCTCTACAGAGAGCTGGTCACCAGTGAGTAAAGAAGAAGGAGCAGATCACTTTGGGTTGGTTTGAAGAACAGATCCGGCAGCGGGTTCAGAATGACGACGACGTTCTGTCCGACGCGTATGCACGGATGGCAAATGCGATCAGTGGAAAAAAGAAAGTAGAGGTTCTGTTCCAGTCTGACAGGGAGATGGCCACGAGGGCGGTGGGAGAGATCCTGAGGTACTATCGCGTCCGTGCGAGGAAGATTCCCGAGCATCTGGAGAGCTCGAAGGAAATCCTGGATTATCTGCTCAGACCGTCGGGAATTCTGCGCAGAGTGGTGCGCCTGACGGATAACTGGTGGAAAGACGCAAGCGGAGCGATGCTCGCAACCCGCAAGGACGGGTCGGTGGTCGCCCTGATTCCCGGTAAGCTGAAGGGATACCAGATCGTTGATCCTGCCAATGACAGCAGGATTGATGTCAACGCGAAGACGGCCGCGGCCCTGAATGCGGACGCGCTGTGCTTCTATAAACCGTTCCCGCTGAAGTCCATCGGGATTAAAGAGGTTGTCAAATATGTGATTTCCCTGCTCCGGGTCCGGGACTATGTCTGGATGATCTCCCTGACCGGGGTGGTGACTCTGGTTCAGCTGATCGGACCGGAGATCACCCGCAAGATCTATGACACGACCTTTCTTGCCTCCGGGAACAGGGTGGTACTGATCTGCCTGATCCTTGTCATGTTCCTGTCGGAGATGTCGCGGCAGATGTTCGACCTGGTGAAGACGATCTTCAGCCAGAACATCCAGAGCCAGCTGAACATGCAGGTGGAAAGCGCGGCGATGATGCGTATCCTGTCGCTGCCGATTTCATTTTTCTCAAGATTCAACTCCGGTGAGCTGACAAGCCGGCTGACGGCCGTGACAACGGTATGCGCGACGATTTCATCGACATTTTTTTCGGTGATACTGACGGCCTGTTTTTCTCTGGTGTACCTGTTCCAGATCTTCCGGTTCGCGCCGAGCCTACTGCTTCCCGCGGTGGGCCTGACATTGCTGACGGCGGGCCTGTCGCTTGTCACGGCGCTGAGGCAGATGGGTGTCACCCAGCGCAGAATGGAATATGACAGTAAGGAGACCGGCATGGTGCTGGCCCTTCTGAACGGTATCCCGAAGATCAAGGTCGCCGGTGCCGAGAAGAGGGCATTCGCGAAATGGGCCCAGAGCTACGCGCCTTCCGCGAAGCTGCAGTATAATCCCCCGTTTCTCATCAAGATGAGCGGCCCCATCTCTCAGGCCATCACGATCGGCGGGACGGTTGTCATGTATTATCTTGCCCTGAAGGGAGGAGTTGCCGCAGCGGATTATGTAGCGTTCAACAGCGCTTATGGACTCGTGTCGGGCGCATTTACCGGACTGGTCGGCGCGGCGGCGGCGGTGGCGGGCGTCAGGCCTGCCCTGCATATGGCAAAGCCCCTGTTCGAGACCGCTCCTGAGATACAGGAGGAGAAGGAGGTGCTCGGGCGTCTGGGCGGATCCATCGAGATCAACAATGTATCATTCCGCTATTCCGAAACGATGCCATACGTGCTCAGGAATCTGTCGCTGAAGATCCGCAAGGGCGAGTATGTCGCGATCGTCGGGAGAACCGGCTGCGGGAAGTCCACGCTGCTGAGGCTGCTTCTTGGGTTTGAGAAACCGGAAAAGGGCGGTATCTATTATGACGGCCGCGACATCCAGATGATAGACCTGAAATCACTGCGCCGCAATATCGGCGTGGTGCTCCAGGCGGGGAACCTGTTCCAGGGAAATATCTATTCCAACATCACGATCGCGAATCCGTCCATGACGGTGGACGAAGCCTGGAAGGCGGCGGAGATGGTGGGGATGAAGGATGACATCGAGAGCATGCCGATGGGGATGAACACGCTGATCCAGGAGGGCGGCGGAGGAATCTCCGGCGGACAGAAGCAGAGACTGATGATCGCGAGGGCGATCGCCGGGAAACCGTCTGTGCTGATGTTTGACGAGGCGACGAGCGCGCTTGACAACATCACCCAGAAGATCGTGTCGGATTCACTGGACACGCTCAAATGCACCCGGATTGTCATCGCCCACAGGCTGTCGACCATCCGGAACTGTGACCGGATCCTGATGCTTGACAACGGGAGAATCATCGAACAGGGAAACTATGAGAGCCTGATCGCGAAGGGCGGGGAATTCGCGAAGCTCGTGGAACGCCAGAGAGTGGATGTTGAGTGACAGTAACCAAGTAGATCATATCTGAATGACAGAAAGTCGCAGCGTCCGGAAAACCAGTGTAACACAGGAGGAAGGAACTGCAGCGGAAAAGGGGTGCCTGAGATGTCAGATGGAAAACTGCTCCTGAGGAGAATGCTTCTGGTCGTGGACGACCAGAAGGTCAACAGGGAACTTCTGGGAATGATCCTGGGTGATGAATTCGACCTGATCTATGCCTGCAACGGAAAGGAGGCCATCGAACAGGTCCTGCTTCACAGGGATACACTGTCCGCGGTCCTTCTGGATCTTGTGATGCCTGTGATGGATGGTTTTGAGGTGATGGACGCCATGAAGGCGGACAAGGATCTTGCCAGAATCCCGATTCTGGTGCTGACCGCCGACAACACGGCGGAACTGGAGGCGCTGGGGAGAGGGGCGTCAAGCTTCATTCCGAAGCCCTTCGAGTCCAATGAGATTATCCTTGCACGTGTGAGGAGCTTCGTGGAGCTGGCGGAGGGCCGCCGGCTGATCCGCGCGGCTGAAAGAGATCCTGTGACCGGGATCTATACCAGGCAGTTTTTCTTTTCCTATGCGGAGCAGATCGAAAAATACCATCCGGACTGGGGAATGGAGGCAGTGGTGATTCGCATCGGGCGTTACCGGCTGCTCGGCGAACTGTATGGGCAGGAATTCCTGGACCGGCTCAGCGTGTCTCTTTCGTCTTATCTGAGGGAAGACGCCAGGAGAGGGGAAGGGATATGTGCGCGCCCGTCCGCGGATACCTTCTATCTGTTTGTCCGGAAGGGAATCCTCCGCCAGGAGGAGATTGACAGAATCAGGGAAGAGCTGAAAGGACTGAGAGAGCATCTGGACATTCGGCTGGGCGCGGGACTGTGCAGCATCGGATCCGATCAGATGGATCTGATCCACCGGTTTGACTGCGCGGCGGCAGCCTGCAGGATGCAGATGGAGGACCGCACCTGCAGCCTTGTGATCTATGACAGCAGGATGCACGAGAGTGAGCTTTACCGGCAGAAACTGATCAATGATCTCCCACGCGCGATTGCGGAGCATGAGCTCAAGGTTTATTACCAGCCGAAGTACGATATTACCGGAGAGGAACCTGTTCTGAGGGCGGCGGAAGCGCTTGTGAGGTGGGAGCACCCGGAACTGGGGAGAATCCCTCCGGGAGATTTCATTCCGCTGTTTGAGTCGAACGGCCTTGTGCGGGGCGTGGACCAGTTTGTGTGGGAGGAAGCCGCCAGGCAGCTTCGGAAGTGGAAGGATCAGTACCAGATCAGCCTGTCCCTTTCCGTTAATGTCTCATCGGTGGATATCCATATTCCCGGACTGGAGGCGAAGGTGACGGACCTGATCGGAAAGTACGACCTTCAGCCGCAGGACCTGCACCTGGAACTCACGGAGACTGCGTATATGGAGAACGCGGATCTCATGCTGGAGGTGACGAAAAGTCTCCGGAAGATGGGCTTTATCGTGGAGATGGATGATTTCGGTTCCGGGTACTCTTCCCTCAACATGCTCTCCCGTCTTCCGGTGGACGTATTGAAGATGGACATGCTGTTCGTACGGCGCCTTGTGGAGGAGAACACCAGGGAGTATCAGTTCATCGAGATCGTTCACGACATTGCGAGGACGCTGGACGTCCCTATGATCGCCGAGGGAGTGGAGACGAAAGAGCAGCTTATGCTCCTCAAGAAGATCGGGTGCGAATATATCCAGGGATACTATTTCTCACCCCCGGTGCCGGCGGAAAAGTTCGAGGAGCTGATCCGCGCACAGCTGGGAAAGAGCTGATGTCAGCCGGCCCGCAGGGCCGGCTTTGATTCTGTTTTGAGGAAAGAAGATGGAATTCAAGCAGTTAAGAACATTTGTGGAAGTGGTTCACACCGGCAGCTTTACCGACGCGGCACAGAACCTGTTCCTCTCCCAGCCCACCGTGAGCCAGCACATCCGGCAGCTGGAGGAAGAGCTTGGGACGAGGCTTGTGATGCGCACGACCAGAAAAATCGAGATCACCGCGCAGGGACGGCAGCTCGCCTCCTACGCGGAGGACATCCTGTCGCTCAGGGACCGGATGATGGCCAACTGCTCCATGCGTGGGCACAGCATCCTGTCCATCAGCGCATCCACGATTCCCTCCGCCTACATCCTTCCGGATGTACTCAAACGGTTTGGGAAGGAACACCCGGAGGTGTATTTTTCCATTCACCAGAGCGACAGCGCCGGAGTGGAGAGAGGCGTGCTCGAGGGACTGTATGACATCGGCCTGACCGGGCGCAGGAGCGAGGAGGAAGGGCTTCTCAGTGAGGCATTCTGCTCGGATCAGATGGTGCTGATCACGCCGGTCAGCCCGTACTTTCTGGAGATGAAGGAGAAAAAGGCCTCCATCCCCGATCTCCTCGAACAGCCCATCATTCTCAGGGAGGAGGGAAGCGGCAGCCTGAAGGCGGCGGACCGCTATCTTGCCTCGGAGGGAGTCAATGAGAAAGATCTTCACGTCGTGGCGAGGATCAATGACCAGGAGGCAATCAAAAACATGGTTGCCCAGGGTCTGGGCATCTCCTTCATTTCCTCGAGGGCCGCGCAGGAATTCGTCGAGGCAAAGAGAGTCCTGAAGTTTGATCTTCCCCAGGACAGCGCTGTCCGCCATTTCTACGTCATACAGAGGAAAAATGACATTCCGTCCACCCTGCGGAGAGACTTTATCCGCTTCCTGTGCGGATGCTGCTCCTGATAGAGCTGAATACCGTTACGACCTGTCAATAATTGACAGGCTCCAGCGCTGTCCGCAGCCGGCCGGACCGGGCCCGATGTAAAACTGGAGATCTATGATCATGGATTATGACAACAGACCTGTGGATGAATCTGTGAATAAACCTGTAAATAAACCTGTGAATAAACCTGTGGATGAACCTGTGAATAAACCTGTGGATGAAATCGGGCGGAGCCTGCAGAAGGACCGGCGGTTTCACGAAAGACTTGTCAGCCCGTTCACAAAGGCCCTTGGCAGATATGAACTCCTCAGCCCGGGGGACAGCGTGGCGGTCTGTATCTCCGGCGGAAAAGACTCCATGCTGATGGCCAAGCTGTTCCAGCTCCTCAAACTCCACCAGAAGTTTGATTTCGAGGTGAAGTTCCTGACCATGGATCCCGGGTACAGCAGTAAGAACCGCGCAAGGATTGAGGAAAACGCCGCAAAACTCGGCATTCCCCTCACCATCTTTCAGACCCGGATCTTTGATGCTCTCGACCACATCCCGAAGAACCCGTGCTACCTGTGCGCCCGCATGCGCAGGGGATATCTCTACCGGGCGGCTAAGGATCTTGGCTGCAGCAAGATCGCCCTCGGCCATCATTACGACGACGTCATCGAAACCATCCTGATGAGCATGCTCTGGGCCGGGCAGTTCCAGACCATGATGCCGAAGCTTCACAGCACCAACTTCGAGGGGATGGAGCTGATCCGCCCCATGTACCTGGTCCGCGAAGAAGACATCATCGACTGGGCACAGAAGAACGACCTCCATTTCCTGCGCTGCGCCTGCCACTTCACCGAAAACTGCTCCACCCTCCGCGAGGACGGAACCAGCGCGTCCAAGAGACTTGAGACAAAGCAGCTGATCCGCACCCTCCGGAAAACCAACCCCGACGTCGAGGCTAACCTCTTCAAAACCGCGCAGAATGTCAACCTGGACCGTGTCATCGCCTACAAGAAGAACCTGACATATCACAACTTCCTCGAGGAGTACTGACTCAGCGGCCCGGGCGTCGGAAGGCGGGCCGCGTGCTCCTCGCGAAAATTTGCAGGCTCTCATTTTCTATGCTATACTGACTTGTCTATAGTGTTATGAGGAGGACTATGCCCGTGAAGGAACTGAAAAAAGGCCGGTATGTCGGCGAAGTACCCCTGATGTGGTTCCTCGCGCTGCATCTGAGCCTGATCGTGAACTCTCTTGCCGGAACCGCGTCCAAGCTGGCCGGGCAGAACGAGTTCCTGTCCTTCGGATTCGTGTTCTGGTACGGCGTCATGCTCCTGATCACGATGGCATTCGCCGTCGCGTGGCAGCAGATCCTCAAGCACATGTCGCTGACATTCGCATTTACGAACAAACCGGTCACCATCATCTGGGGACTGATCTGGGGCGTGACTATCTTCCATGAGAAGCTCAGCTGGAAGATGATCCTCGGCTCCGCGATCATCCTGGTCGGAATCATCGTCGGCGTATCCGACCCGGGGAATTCCCCGAAGGAAGATGAGGAGAGTGCGGTCCTGGAAAAGGAGGCGCGCTCATGAGCATGACACTGCTGTCCGGCGGCTTCAGCATGTTCCACGGACTGGAAAAGTATATCATCGTATGGATCGTTTCCGTACTGATCTCCTCCATCGCGCAGGTCATGCTGAAGGCGGAGGCGAATAAGGAACACGAGAGCAGGATAAAGGAATACCTGAACCCGATGGTGATCACAGCGTACGCCATCTTCTTCCTCTCGACCTTCCTGACCATGTACGCGCTCAAGTATGTGCCGCTGACCTACTCGCCGATCATAGAGCCGCTGAGCTATATCTTCGTTCCGGTGATCGGCGTGCTGGTCCTGAAAGAAAAGATATCCAGAAGAAGGGTGCTGGGCATCACGATCATGCTGGTCGGCATCGTGGTCTTTTCGATGTAGAAAGGAATATGATGATTGATTTTAACAGGCCCCCTGTGGTGGGGAGTGAGACAGAATACTTTCAGAAAGCACTTGAAAACGGGAAGCTGTGCGGGGACGGCCCGTTCACGAAGCAGGCCTCTGAATGGTTTAAGGACCGCTTCCATGTGAAACACTGCTACCTCACGACATCCTGCACCTCCGCCCTGGAGATGGCCAGCTGGCTGTGTGATCTTGAGCCGGGGGACGAGGTGATCATGCCGTCCTACACCTTCGTGTCCACTGCGGACGCGTTTGTGCTGCGCGGCGCGAGAATCGTCTTCGTGGACATCGATCCGAAGACGATGAACCTCGACGCGGAAAAGATCGAGGATGCCATAACCGAAAGAACGAGGGTGATCTGCCCGGTGCATTACGCCGGCGTAGCCTGCGATATGGACAGGATCGGTGAGATCGCGGCAAAGCACGGCCTGAAGGTCGTGGAGGACGCCGCGCAGGGCGTGAACGCGTTCTACAAGGGGCGCGCCCTCGGAACGATCGGCGATTACGGCTGCTTCAGCTTCCATGAGACTAAGAATTATTCCATGGGAGAGGGAGGCGCGATCCTGTTTCATAATGACGAGGACCAGGAGAGGGCAGAGATCGTCCGTGAAAAAGGGACGGACCGGAGCAAGTTCTTCCGCGGCCAGATCGACAAATACAGCTGGGTCGGATACGGGTCTTCCTACCTTCCGAGTGAACTGAACGCAGCCTACCTCTGCGCGCAGCTGGAGTATTTTGACCAGATCAACGACAGGCGGCTCGCGATCTGGAATTATTATGACGAGACGCTTCGGCCTCTGGCGGAGGCGGAACTGATCGAACAGCCGTTTATCCCGGACTACGCGCAGCATAACGCGCACATGTATTACCTGAAGGTGAAGGACCTGGAGGCGAGGACGCGGCTGATCCGGTACCTGAGAGAGAAGGATATCCTGTCGGTATTCCACTACATTCCGCTGCACACATCGAAGGCCGGCCTGAAGTTCGGACGCTTCCACGGGGAGGATGTCTACACGACAAAGGAGTCTGAGCGGCTGATGCGGCTTCCGCTGTTCTATAACCTGACCGATGAGCAGATGGAGCATACTGCGCGCAGCATCCTGGATTACCCCGGATGGACATGACATGAGCAGATCGCTGCTTCAGAAACTGAGACCCTATTACGTTAGGAAGGCTTTCCGGTACCTGAGACACTACGGGCCGAAGGACTTCCTGATTCGCGTGCGTGAGAGGCTTTCCCCGGAGGAGGTTCCCTACGGGCCGTGGTACGAAGCGCACCGGGCGAAGGGGGAAGCGCTGGAGAAGGAGAAGGAAGAATTTCTCACCGGATATAAAAAGAAGCAGGGAGGGGAGGAACCCCTGTTTTCCGTGATTGTTCCGGTCTGGAGAACGCCCCGGGAGTACCTGACGCAGCTTCTTGACAGCGTATTCGGCCAGGTCTTTGAGGATTTTGAGCTTGTGATCGCCAACGCGGATCCTTCGGATGAGACCGTGGGACGGATCCTGGAGGAGGCAGGGCGAAGAGACAGCCGCCTGAAAGTAGTTCCCCTGGAGGAGAACCTGGGCATCGCGGCCAATACGAACGCTGCCGTCTCGGCTGCGCGCGGCACATTTGTCTGCTTCATGGACCATGATGACCTTATCGCGCCGGACGCGCTGTATGAGGCATGGCGGCTGATCGAATCGAAGGATGTCGATCTGATCTACAC
>ONVT01000118.1 GCA_900321365.1 uncultured Eubacteriales bacterium
AGGAGAAGGGAGCGAGTGAAATGCAGTACAGGGAAGATCGATATGGGAACAAGCTGTCATGCCTTGGATTCGGATGCATGCGCTTTCCCCGTGTAAGCGGCAGGATCGACAAGGAGAAGACAGAGGAGCTTCTGATGTACGCCTATGAGGCCGGCGTCAACTACTTTGACACCGCCTACATCTATCCGGGCAGCGAGGAGACGATCGGTGAGATCTTCGAGAAAAATGGCATCCGCGGGAAGGTCAACATCGCGACGAAGCTGCCGCACTATATGATCCGCTCCCGCGAGGGCCTGGACAAATACTTCGACGAGCATCTCCGCCGGCTCCGCACCGACTATATCGATTACTACCTGATGCATATGCTGAATGACATCGGCACCTGGGAGAAGCTTCAGAATCTCGGGATCGAGGAGTGGCTCGCGGCAAAGAAGGCTTCCGGGCAGATCCGCCAGGTCGGGTTCTCCTATCATGGGAACAGCGATATGTTCTGCACGGTGCTGGATGCGTATGACTGGGATTTCTGCCAGATCCAGTACAATTACATGGATGAGCATTCCCAGGCAGGCAGAACCGGACTGCAGTATGCGAACAGCAAGGGCATCCCGGTTGTGATCATGGAGCCTCTTCGCGGCGGCAAGCTGGTTAATAAGCTTCCGAGGGATGCCGTTCAGACGTTCCGTAATCACAGCGCCCGGCACAGTCCCGCGCAGTGGGGGCTGCTCTGGCTGTGGAACCAGAAGGAGGTCACGGTTGTCCTGTCCGGCATGAATACGATGGATATGCTGAAGGAAAACATCCGGACGGCCCGTCACGCGAGAGTCGGAATCCTCACGAAGGAAGACAGCGAGATGCTCGATGAGGTCGCTTCGATCATCAACTCGAAGATGAAAGTCGGGTGTACGGGATGTCATTACTGCATGCCATGTCCGAAGGGAGTGGACATCCCCGGGACATTTTCCGCTTACAACCGGTGCTACAGTGAAGGAAAGGCGGCGGGCAGGCATGAGTACCTGATGACAACCGCGATGCGCAAGGACAGCACTTCCGCGTCCCAGTGTGTGGAATGCGGGAAATGCGAGGGCCTCTGTCCGCAGCACATCCAGATCCGCCAGGAGCTGAAAAATGCGCGCCGGGTACTGGAAACACCATTTTACAAGACTGCGAAGACGGGGGTTCGCGTGCTGCATATCTATGGATGAAGCTCCCAGAATGCGACGGCGCTGGCTGCGGCTACATTGAGGGAGTCGACACCTTCCCGCATCGGGATGCGGACAACATAATCACAGGCAAGGATGGTTTCCTGCGGGAGGCCATTTCCTTCGTTCCCAAGAAAAATGGCCAGGCGGGAGGCTTTCCGGAGAGCCGGGTCCGTGATGCTGACGGAATTGTCAGAGAGTGCCATGGCGGCGGAGCGGATGTCCTGAGAGCGGAGCGCCCCGGCGATCTGAGCGCCGGTCATCCCGGTCATACACCATGGAACCTGGAAGATGCATCCCATACTGACGCGAAGGCATCTTCTGGCAAGCGGATCGCAGCAGCCCTTCGAGAGCAGGACCGCGTCGATTCCCAGCGCCGCGGCGTTGCGGAAGATCGAGCCGATATTCGCCGGGTTGCTGACATCCTCGAGCACCGCGAGACGCAGGGGGGACTCAATATCTGAATTGTTATTATCGGCACCATCAGGAGTGCCATTTTGAGACGCAGGTTTCCAGCTTTTATCACCGAAGTCTTCCAAAGCTGTAAAACTCTGGCTGGAGGCAGGGTTGAGATGGAGTAGGAACTCTTTAATTGGTTCTGATATAACCTGCATATCGATGCTGGCTGATACTGACTGCTTATCAGCGTAGGATGATATTGCTGTTCTTACTGTTTTTGAGTTGTTGCTTTTGTGTTTGTCGAAGGTGGAATCTCTGAAACCAGGATGCAGCAACAAGGATTTGCCCGAATCGGGTCGGGATCTGTATCTGCGGCGGAAGAGTGACAGGACGCCGCGGGTCATGGGATATCCGGAAATCTCCCGAAACTGATGAGACGGTGCATGATAGACAGGGATGTCAGGAAGCCGGGAGATGAGTTCGTCTGCTTCCTGGTTGATCTGAGCATCCTCTATGAGCATGGCGATGATCTCATAGCC
>ONVT01000300.1 GCA_900321365.1 uncultured Eubacteriales bacterium
GGCAGACCCTGCACAAATACTACAGGATCTTCCTGACATCATTCAGCATCACGACTGCCATGATGACCATCAGGACAGCGAACCCGGCAAGGTTGATGTACGCTTCGACGTTCTCTCCCAGCTTTTTCTTCCGGACACTCTCGATCAGCAGGAGAACAATCCTTCCCCCGTCCAGGGCAGGGAACGGAATCAGGTTCATGACGCCAAGATTCGCGGACAGCAGAATCGCCATGTTCAGCATGTTGAGGAACAACATGAAGGCACCCTCGCTCTTCGTCTCCTCATAAGTGTCGCTGATCACTTCGACGATGCCGACAGGACCGGATACATCATCCAGCGAAACCTGACCCCTTCCGATCATGCCAAGGCTTGAAAGGGTCGTCCCGATCCAGTACTTCACCTCATAGGCAGAGTACTTCAGGATCAGAGGAATATTACCCCCGGCGCTGAACCGGCCGCCGCCGTATATTCCCAGAACGCTCCCTGCCGACCCCTGCAGGTGATTCAGGAACAGTTCCGCGCTCATATTCTCCCCGTCATGCGTCCATTCCACGGTAACGGGTTGCTCCGCTTTTCCGCTTCCCAGGTCAAAGGTGACATAGTTTACGATGTCCCTGTAGATCGTGACCTTGTGGCCGCCGATGGAGCGGATCTCGTCTCCCACCTTCATCCCGGTCAGGGCCAGGGGGGAATCCTCTGTCAGGTACTCCGCCACGGGAGCGTCATAGCCGGCTGTACTGATGATGACCGCCGCGAACAGAAACGCGAGGAGAAAGTTGAACAGCGGCCCTGCCGCAACAATCAGGATCCTCTGCCAGATCTTCTTTGATCCGAAGGATCCTTCACTCATATCGTTATCGTCCTCCCCTTTCATCAGGCAGCTGCCTCCGAAGAGAAGGAGCTTGATGCTGTAGCGGGTATGGCTTTTCCGGCTGACATGAGAAATCAGCCTGGGGCCCATCCCCAGGGAAAACTCGATGACCTCCACACCATTCAGGCGCGCAGCGGCAAAATGCCCGAATTCATGAAAAAGTACAATGACGCTGAAAATCACAATCGCCGCAATGATGCTCATAGGTTCTCAGCCAATCCTCCCATACACTTCTTTCTCTGTCTCAAGAATTACCTCTACAGAGGGATCCTTCTGTGTAATGTGCGCGTCCATGCAGGACTCGATGATACGGCAGATATCCGTAAATGCAATCTCCCGGGCAAGGAATTTTGCCACCGCCCGCTCATTTGCGGCGTTAAAAACCGTCGGCATGGTGCCGCCTTCCCTCATTGCTCTCAGGGCAAGAGAAAGTCCGCGGAACACCTTCGTGTCGGGACGGAAAAATGTGAGGCTTCCCAGAGAGAACAGGTCGAGCCTTAGCGTCTCCATCGGCCTTCTGTCCGGATAGAACAGGGCGTACTGGATCGGAAGGCGCATGTCAGGGGTTCCCATCTGCGCGATCACGGCCCCGTCCACAAACTGCACCGCGGAATGGATCACGCTCTGCGGGTGCACGACCACCTCGATCCGGTCCGCGTCCACATGAAACAGCCATCCCGCCTCCATGACCTCAAGGCCCTTGTTGACCAGTGTTGCGCTGTCAACCGTGATCTTCGGACCCATGTTCCAGTTCGGGTGCCTCAGCGCGTCCTCCACCGTAACCTTCTCAAGCTCCTGCGCACTCCGCCCGCGGAACGGGCCTCCGGAGCAGGTGAGCAGGATCTTCTCGATCCGCTCGTATTTCTCGCCGTTCAGGGACTGGAAGATCGCGGAGTGCTCGGAATCGACCGGCAGGATCCTGACGCCGTACTCCCTGGCCAGCGGCATGATCAGGTGCCCCGCCGTCACAAGCGTCTCCTTGTTCGCAAGGGCAATGTCCTTTCCGGAGCGGATGGCGGCGATTGTCGGCTGAATTCCGATCATGCCGACAATTGCGGTCACCGTCATGTCTGCCTGTGGAATACATGCCGCCTCTATCAGGCCGTCCATTCCGCTGACGATACGTACATCCAAATCCCTTACACGGGTGCGCAGATCGGCGGCATCCCTCTCTGAGGCAAGCGCTGCCAGAGAGGGGCGGAATTCGCGGATCTGCTCCTCCAGCTTCTCCACGCTCCTGCCAGCCGCGAGGGCTGCGATCCGGATATCCGGATGGTGTCTCACAACATCGAGGGTCTGGGTTCCGATCGAACCGGTGCTTCCCAGAACTGAGATTGACTTCATGCTGTTGGCCCTTTCGATACTGCCGTAAACGCTCCACAGAGATGAGAGCGGATGTATTTCTGACTCTGTGAAACATTTTCGGATGTTTTGACTGTCACACCGGGGAGTATACTTATAGTCAACGTCAAAATTCTTTTGACGTTGACTATAAATGCCTCCGGCCGGATGCGCACGGATTCGCAAAGGAAATATGCC
>ONVT01000116.1 GCA_900321365.1 uncultured Eubacteriales bacterium
GTACTTTTCGACGATCTTCTTGTACTCGTCGACGATCGGAACCTTCAGGCCCTTGTCCTGCGGCGTGACCTCCATGATCATCGCCGGCGTCTCGACATACGCATCCAACGGGATCAGCTGAAGGATGGCGTCCAGAAGCTCGGGGACACCATGTCCGTCCGCGCGAAGAAGGATGGCGCCTTCGGCGCCTGCCACGGAAGATCCGGGGAAGTTTCCGTCACCGATGCAGATCCTGTCGCCGTGTCCCATCTCATTGAGCACGGAAAGAAGCTCCGGTGAGATGATAGGCGGGATATTTTTCAGCATATTGTTCCTCCTGACTAAGTGTAAATCTTATGTTTCCTCAGCACCCCGCCAGTGGAAATCTTTGATTTCCACGCGGCAGAAGTGCTGAACGTCCGGATTCAATACTTCTTGTACATCGGTCCGAAGTTCTGGCAGGCGCGGAAGTCTGCGCCTTCCTTGTCCATTCCGAACGCGCCCCACACGGCGGGACGGTAGATCTTCTCTTCCGGCACATTGTGCATGCAGACCGGGATTCGGAGCATGGACGCCATCGTGATCAGATCCGCCCCGACATGTCCGTAGACGGACGAACCATGGTTTGCGCCCCACGCCCGCATCACGTCGTAGGCACTCTTAAACGGGCTACCCTCCCTGTGGTCGCAGCGCGGCGCGAACCAGGTGCAGGGCCAGGTGTAGTCGGTTCTCTTCCAGAGGACGTCGGTCACCTCATCCGGCAGCGCGACGGTCCAGCCTTCCGCGATCTGCAGGGCCGGCCCGAGGCCTTTGATCAGGTTCAGGCGGATCATGGTCACAGGCATCTCCGCCTTTGTGACGAAGCGGGAGGAATACCCGCCGCCGCGGAAGTACCCGTTGTCCGCAGGCGCCCATTCGGTAGCCGCCGCCATCTTTTTAATGTCTTCTTCGGTGACATCCCACCACTGTTTGCAGACAGCGTTTCCGTCTTTGTCGGTGCAGACGCCGGAGAAGTCAAGCGCGGAGGCGCCGGAATTGATCAGGTGGATGAATCCGTCCGCATCCTTCGCGTGCCCCTCGATTTCGTATCCCGTGACACGCTTCACTGAGTCTCCGCTCCAGTAGGTTCTAACATCAGAGAACATCGGCGCGCGGCCGGTCAGCTGCTTCTGGAACAGCATGCACAGACCGTTCAGGACGTCATTCTCCGTCGCAAGGACATAGGGCTCACGTGCTCCTTCATAGTCAAATGAAGTCGCGAGAAGCGCCTCCGGATAGTCGCAGTTCGGATAGAAGTCTGTCCACTGGCGCTGTCCCTGGAATCCGCCGGCGATGGCGTTGTGCCCGAGGGCCTCCTCCGGGAACTTGTCCGCAAGCTTCTCGTTTCCGCGCATCAGGTCCTTGATGATGATGTACATCTTCACCGTGAACTCCCACTGCTCGTCCTTGACCTCGCGGGACTTCTGAATCCATTCCGGATTCTTGTCGAAGCACTCTTTGCAGTTCTCCTTTGTCCAGGCAAGAGCCTTCTCATATTCTTCCTTGTCATAGATCTCTTCAGTCATGCGGCGGATCACTTCGACCTCATCGACAGACTCCACGCGCATCCCAAGATAGGACTCGATGAAATCCTGGTCAATGATCGAGCCGCCGATGCCCATCGTAACGGAACCGATCTGGAGATAGGAGGTTCCGCGAAGGGACGCGACCGCTACAGCCGCGCGTCCGAACCGAAGCAGCATCTCGATGACATCCTCCGGAACATCCTCCGCGTCTGCTTCCTGGACTTCATGCCCGTACATGCCGAATGCCGGAAGTCCCTTCTGCGCATGTGTCGCGAGGACAGAGGCAAGGTAGACCGCGCCCGGGCGCTCCGTCGCGTTCAGTCCCCAGACGCCCTTGATCGTCATGGGATCCATATCCATGGTCTCGGAGCCGTAGCACCAGCAGGGGGTCACCGTGAGGGTGATGTCCACGCCTTCCTTCTTGAACTTCTCCGCGCATGCCGCGCTCTCGCGGACACGGCCGATCGTCGAATCCGCGATCACGACCTTCACCGGTGTCCCGTCACAATAGCGCAGGTTCTCTTCATACAGCTGCTTCGCCTTGAGGGCCATACCCATCGTCTGCTCCTCAAGGGATCCGCGCACATCCAGGGGGCCTTTCCGTCCGTCAATAACCGGACGGATTCCGATCACGGGACGTGCACCGATCAGTTTTCTCATATCTGCCATCGTCTTCTCCTTTTGGATTATGTTTACAGGGCGCACTGCAAGATCATGCAATCTTTACAATGCGCTCTGTGTATAGTTGTTATTCAATTATCCCTCTGACGCTGCCAGCAGGAGTCCTGCCGGCAGCATCAGATGTCATTTCTGCTCAGCAGACTGATAGATCGTCCTGCAGATCAGTCATAGAGGTTCGGTGCGATGTTCTCGTCATCCATGTTGGATGCATCATACCAGTAACCATCGGTCGGGACATCGATCAGCTCCTGGCCGTTTGCAGCAGCGGTCAGAGCATAGATGCAGTAGTAACCCATCATCAGCGGGGACTGGGTCACAGCGCCGAGGAAGGTGCCATCCTCAACAGCAGCCTTGATGGAGGTACCGGCGTCGAAGCCAACACCGACAACCGTGTCGCCAAGGACTTCGCGGTTGTCATTTGCGACCAGCAGACCTTCCGCAGCAGTCTGGTTGGAACCGAATACCGCGATGGTGTCTTCCTTATCCAGGATGGTGCCGGCCTCGGTGGAGCAGAGGTCAACAGTGGTCTGAGCCGGAACACGGACTTCAAGGATGATGTCGGCATCGCCCTCGACAGCGCCCTCAGCCGCGTCAACATAGAACTCGTTTCCTTCCATCGCAACGGTGTAGCCATCTTCTCCGGCGAGCTCGATGAGCTTGTTGATGAAGCCAAGGCCTCTCTGCTGGATGTTCAGAGCGTAGTTGTCCTGGTTGATCTCACCGATACGGACCGGGTCTCCCTGGCCGATCTGATCCTTGACAGCCTCATAGAGGTTGATGGCAGCGACTTCGCCGGCAGCCGTGTTGTCGGTAACAACCGTGCAGACGACCGATCCTTCCGGAGCATCCGCGATACCGGTATCGAACGCTACGATCGGAACGCCGGCATCCTTTGCCGCCTGAAGGGATTCCAGGACAGATGAGGTGTCGCATGCAGCAAGGCCTACTCCGGGGGGATTGCTGTTGATGGAACTGTTGAGCATATTCACCTGGTCAGCGATATCGGACTCGGAAGCGGGGCCCTGTGCGGAATAGGTGACGCCCAGCTCTTCCGCTGCCTGATCCATGCCCTGCAGGGCTGCCTGCCAGTAGGTAGACTGGAAGCTCTTGACAACGATCTGGAAATCATACGCATCATCTGCTTCCAGACCATCGAACTGCGCGATGCCCTCCGTGGTGTCGGAAAGGTTCTCCGCCGCGAATGCCGGGACAGCCATCAGGCTTCCGACCAGCATTGCACTCATCATAACTGCAAGCATTTTTCTCTTCATTCTTTTATCCTCCTTCTATTGGTTGAATGAATACTTCACAAAGCCGGCTCACCGGTTTGTGTAAACCCCCCCGTCAGGGGTGATTTCCTGAAATGATGTGAAACCTGTTA
>ONVT01000102.1 GCA_900321365.1 uncultured Eubacteriales bacterium
AGGATCACGCTCAGTACAAGCGCCTTTGAAGTGTCATACCGAAAAGCAAGGAACAGGTCGCTGACGGACACACGGTTGTATCGTGCGATGTTCAAAGACAGAAAACACTGTCCCGCCTGAAGAAGTTTGGCGAGGATCAGCACGATGAAATTCAGGATCAGGTTGATGATAGTCAGAAATACAAACCCCTCCCTGCCCGAAAGAGGAGCGAAGTAAGAGAGCAGCTGATCTGCCGCCATGGTCAGAGCGCTGGCGATGAACAGCACGATAAAGAACAGGAAATAGTTTCCGGCAAGCGCCTGCCGGGAGTCTTCCCTGATCTGGGCAAGAGAGCGGTTCATATCAGTGCCCCTCCGTTCCCCGGGACGGTCACAGTACTGTTTTCGCCCTTCTGTTCACGGTACTTTCCGGAGAGGATATCACTGAGTATCTGCTGTGGATCCTCGGATTGTGCATTGCTCTCGGATTCTGCCTGGCCGGAGATCTGACCGGTGTAGTAATTATACAGCTGCTCAACCTGCGAGCGCAGACGCGGATCCCTGTAGACAGTCCTCACCGCATACCAGGTGTACAGACTGGTGAAAATGACCGCCGCTGTCCCCGCAATGAGAGCGATCCGGGCCCGCCCCTCCACACGGCTGCTCTGGCGTGACAGAAGAGCAAGTATGATGGACGTACCTGCCAGGGGCAGGCTGATAAAGAACAGCTGGAATGAAAGGACGGCGATGATCCCGCACACAAATGATGCGGTCGCCATATTTCTTTTTGCCGCGGCTGCCCTGAAACGCTTGTAATCATCCGGCTCTCCGGGTCCGGAGGAGCCAGGGTTCTGATAATCCGATCCGTTCAAATTCATTTCTCCATTTGTAAACTACCCGCCGCCTGCTCACGCTGAGGTGGGGCTTTAGTTTGAAAACATCCTGTTTGTTGTGCTGCTCCTGACCCAGTGAGGCTGGTTCAGCCTGGCCCGGCGTCCTTGCAGGCTGCAGCTGCTGGCCTTATCCCCGACGTCCTTGCAGGCTGCAGCTGCTGGCCTTATCCCTACAGCAGAGACTGGGTTCTTCTTCAGCATGTTTGATAAAAGTGTAGCACCATGGGGCGGTGAACACAATCACAAGCTGGGATTCTTCACGATTTCTTCACATGCGGATTTACCGGTCTTGCGCATCCACATGGAAAATGATATCCTATGCGGGCTATATAAACCGCGTCAGCGGCACAAACGGTGAGTTCGTGACCATCCTCACCTGTGAACTGCAGAAAATCCCCCGCTTTTTGTTGTATGCGGGCGTTGATACATTCTGCAGTTCCTAAATCAAAACTACGGAGGTAACTGTAAACATGAGAAACAAGAAGGTCCAGTTTTTAACACAGGGCGCACTGATTGCCGCGCTCTATGTTGTGTTGTGTCAGATCTTTGCTCCCATCAGCTTCCGCGATGTGCAGGTTCGGATCGCAGAGGGACTCACAATCCTTCCATTCTTTACACCGGCTGCGATTCCCGGACTGTTTGTGGGATGCATTCTGGGGAATCTGCTCGGTGGAGCGATTCCGCTTGATGTCATATTCGGAAGCCTTGCGACTCTGATTGGGGCGCTTGGAACCTGGGCGATCGGGAAAAAGATCCAGAGCGCTCATCTGTCGAAAGCAGTGAAATATACGCTTCCGATTCCGCCGATTGCAATGAATACAATCGTCGTTCCTCTGATTCTTTATTATGGTTACGGGATCAATATCCCGATCCCGATCCAGATGCTGACGGTCGGGTTCGGAGAGATCCTGTCCTGCGGAGTGATCGGAATGATACTTCTCTTCTCATTGGAGAAAGTGGGCGGGAAGGTATTCCAGCCTCAGGAGACAGAAATCTGATCCGCTGCAGAGCGAACAGGGAAAAACAAAACAGGTTAAGGAGCGGGAAGAATATGGCCAGGGTTGAAACAGTAACGCAGATTACACACAATCGGTTCCTCAATTATTATGAACTCTCCACGGTCAATCGTGTGGGAAAGCAGGGGAAGTATTTCATGGCGTCCCGTGCGAAGGACATCTCCGGGCTGGATCTTTCTACGGGGGAAAATACGCCTGACGGGGTTGTGATCTTCAGTCTTGCCGGCGAGAAGCATGACCATGTGGTGCTGGTGCGCCAGTTTCGTTATCCCATCGCGAACTGGATTTACGAGCTGCCCGCCGGGCTGATCGAAAACGGTGAGAACCACAGGGAGGCAGCGATACGGGAGATGAAGGAGGAGACGGGACTGTCGCTTGCTCCCCTTGATGTTGATCCCATGTATGAACGCGCATTTTACAATTCGGTCGGGATGACGGATGAGAGCTGCCAGCTTGTCTACGGATACTGCGAAGGGAAGGTCAGCAGGGAAGGGCTTGAGGATACGGAGGAACTGGATGTGGTTCTGGCTGACCGTGATGAGGTGATCCGGATCTTGAAAAATGAGCG
>ONVT01000103.1 GCA_900321365.1 uncultured Eubacteriales bacterium
CATATAGAGAGATAATATGTCTTCATGCTGCCGGTGGCTCAGCTGGTGGCACTGAAGAAAACACCAGAACAAGGAGAAGAAGGAGTAGATCTCATGAATAAGACTGAACTGATCGCGGCTATGGCCGAGAATGCGGAACTTACCAAGAAGGATGCAGAAGCAGCCCTGAAGGCATTTGTGGAAGTTGTCAGCGATGCCCTGAAGAAGGATGACAAGGTGCAGATCGTTGGATTTGGTACCTTTGAAGTGGCGAAGAGACCTGCACGTGAGGGAAGGAACCCCCAGACTGGCGCATCCATGAAGATCAAGGCTTCCAAGAGCCCGAAGTTCAAGGCCGGTAAGGCGCTGAAGGATGCGGTGAACTGAGATTGACTGAGATAGTGATGGAGCAGGGGGAATCTCCTGCTCCATTTTATGTGGAGGGGTCATGAGACTTGACAAGTTTTTGAAAGTATCCCGGCTGATCAAACGCCGGACGGTTGCGAATGAGGCCTGTGATACGGGAAGAGTCCAGATCAACGGAAAGGTTGCGAAGGCGTCCGCGCAGGTGAAGGAAGGCGATGTGATCGAGATCGGCTTCGGCACCAGGAGCGTGAAGGCCGAGGTGCTCAGCGTGGCGGAAACGGCGAGGAAAGAGGAAGCGCAGGAGCTGTTCCGATATCTATAGTTTTTAAATTTTTGTTACATCTTCTGCGATTTACTGAATTCGGGTTGAATTGAATGGGACGGTGTATTACAATAAAGTGATTTTTTTCTGCGTCCCGGGTCAGGGGTGCTTACTGGGGAAGGTTCTGCTGTTTGTGTGAAGAATGACTGATTTGTAATTCGGATGGACAGCAGGTGTGTGAGGTAAGATTGCAATGTCATCGGACAGATATCCCGTTTCGAGGGAAAACCGCAGAGGAATGGTTCTGATTGTCGTTGTGGTATGTATTCTTTTTACAGCCCTGGCGATAAAGTGCCGTTCGCTTGCAGACCGGAATGATACTTATGCTCAGCAGATCGAGATGCTTGAGCAGAAGATTTCGGAGGAGCAGGGCCGCGGGGAGAGCATAGAATCCTTACGGAATTACACACATACGAATGCCTATATTGAGAAGGTCGCGCGGGAGAAACTCGGGCTTGTCTACCCGGATGAAGTGATCTTCCAGCCTCAGGAATGATACTCAGAGGTTTGGCTCAGGAACTGAAAGACACGTTTGCGCTCTGCGGATATCCTCCGCAGAGCGTTCTTTTCCCTGAAAGACAGGAAAAGCGGTATGAGACAGTCTTTGGCGGATGAAGTGAAGAAGGCCATGGGTTCATTTTCCCTGGAGACAGGCCGGTCCGGGATAGAGGGGGACCGACCGGGCAGCAAAGAGATGGCAGGCTCGGGCAGCAGTAAGACAGCAGATCCGGGGCCTTGGAAAGAGGAGTGTCGACCGAAAAAAATCCTGGCTGCGGTTTCGGGTGGTGCGGATTCTGTGTGCCTTCTCCTGGTTCTGCTGGAGATTGGCTATGAGGTGCAGGCGGTTCATGTGGAGCATGGAATCAGGGGGGAGGAGAGCCTGGAGGACTGTGCATATGTCAGGAGGCTTTGTGAGGAAAGGAAGATTCCTCTGCGCGTCGTGAGCGTGGACGCGCCGGCCGCGGCCAGGCAGTTTTCGACGGGGCTGGAGGAAGCGGCAAGAGACCTTCGCGGGAAAGCCCTCAGAGATACCGCGCATGAGCTGGGAATTGATGTCATCGCGACTGCCCACCACCGGATGGATCAGGCCGAGACGGTTCTCTGGAATCTGATCCGGGGGAGCTCGGTGAGGGGTCTTGGAGGGATACGGCCCTGCCGTCGTGAGAAAGACCTGACGATTATCCGTCCTCTGCTTGGGTGTGACAGGAACCGGATTGAGGACTACCTCAGACAGAAGGGCGTCTCCTGGCGCAGCGACAGTACGAACCAGGATGTCGCGCTGACACGCAACGCGATCCGGCTGAAGATCCTGCCCCTTCTGGAAGAGCTCAATCCCGGGGCAGCCAGGCATATCGCGCAGGCCGCGTCGGATCTGAGAAAGGTGGACGACTGGCTTCTTGAGCAGGAAGATGAGGCCTGGGAGAGAGTGATCCTGGAGGAAGGAGACGGACGGGAGAAGGATCTGACGGCGGACCGGGATATGCTGCGCAGATGCTCCGAGGTGATCCGCCTGAGGATTCTCAGGAGGATGATTGCCCGGTGCTGCGGCGGGGAGAAGGATATCTCCAGGGCACATGTGGAGGCTGCTGACCGCCTGGTCTTTGACAGGAACGGACAGGAGACGAGCCTTCCGGGGGATCTTCTGGCTGTCAGTGAGGAGGGCATTCTGAGGCTGACGCGGAGCCGGACGCTGAAGACGGAGACAGTTCTGCCGCTTGATGGGGACGGTGTATACTGTTTTCCCGTTGGAAGAAAGTGGCTTGATTATCATTGTACCGGGACTGCTGAACAGCCGGAGACGGATGACGAAATCATGGTGGAGGCCGCCTACCTCACCTGGCAGGGGGGAGAGGTGCCGAAAAAGAAGTACACGAAGGTTCTGGCATATGATACAATGGCACCGTGTCCTGTCCTGCGGACAAGGAGGGAGGGAGACTACCTGATCGTAAACGCCTCCCGTGGACGCAGGAAGCTGAAGGATTATCTGATCGACGAGAAGGTTCCGCGCAGGGAGCGGGACCAGATCCCCCTGATCGCGCAGGGAAGCCATGTACTGTGGGTGACGGGCATGCGGATCAGTGAGGGCGCTAAGGTCACAGAGGGCAGTAAGGCACTGCAGGTACAGGTTTACAGTGCAAAGACTGCTTATACCGCGGTGAATAATTTCAATCGACAGTAGAATTCGTGCGCGAGTATAAAAGGAGGGAAATATGAAAGAAAGCATCAGAGTCCTGATACCGGAAGACAAGGTTGATGAGAGAATCGCCCAGCTGGGAGAACAGATCAGCCAGGATTACGCGGGCCGCGAGGTACATCTGATCGGAATCCTGAAGGGGAGCATTTTCTTCATCTGCGAGCTGGCAAAAAGAATCACGGTGCCGGTGACTATGGATTTCATGTCCGTATCCAGCTATGGGGCGGGGACAAAGTCCAGCGGCGTCGTCAAGCTGATCAAGGACCTGGATGAGCCGATCAATGGTAAGGACGTCCTGATCGTGGAGGATATCATCGATTCCGGGCGTACTCTGAGCTATCTTCTGAAGAATCTCTCCAGCAGGCAGCCCGCCTCCATCCGCCTGTGCACGATGCTCGACAAGCCCGAGCGCCGGGAAGTGGATGTGGAGGTGGATTACCAGGGATTCCGGATCCCGGACGAATTCGTCATCGGATACGGTCTGGACTATGACCAGAGATATCGCAACCTGCCCTATATCGGGGTATTGTCACTGACAGAGGAGTAATTGGTATTGAACAAAGGAATGAGGGGGACCGGCATCTATATTCTGGTCGGGTTTTTGCTGATCCTGCTGATCTTTACGCTGCGCGACAGCTTCAACGGCCGCAGCGACATCACGATGCGGGAACTGAAATCCATGCTGGAGAACGGCAGGGTCTCGATGGTGGAGATCGTCCAGAATGAGGAGGTTCCGACCGGATCCGTCAAGGTGACGACCACGGAGAACGAAGAGCTGTCCCTGAATGTCACAGATGTGAACGAAGCCGTGAAGCTGGTCGGCGGATATGATGTTACGGTCCGCGTGCAGGATGTCACGAGACGGAGCACGCTCTTCTCCACCTTCCTTCCGGTGATCCTCACCGGACTGATGATGTTCCTCCTGTTCACGATGATGAGTCGTCAGCAGGGCGGCGGCTCCATGATGATGAACTTTGGCAGGAGCCGGGCGAAGATGTTCACTCCGGACGCGAAGAAGGTGACATTCGCGGATGTCGCCGGACTTGAGGAGGAGAAGGAAGAGCTGCAGGAGCTTGTACAGTTTCTGTCGGATCCGCAGAAGTTCCTGAACGTCGGCGCGAGGATCCCGAAGGGAGTCATCCTGGTCGGCCCTCCCGGAACGGGCAAGACACTGCTTGCGCGGGCGGTCGCCGGTGAGGCGGGGGTTCCGTTTTTCTCGATTTCCGGCTCCGACTTTGTGGAAATGTTCGTCGGCGTGGGAGCGAGCCGTGTGCGCGACCTGTTCGAGGAGGCCAAGAAGAACCAGCCCTGTATCGTGTTCATCGACGAGATTGACGCGGTCGGACGCCGCAGGGGTACCGGCATGGGCGGAGGCCACGACGAGAGGGAACAGACGCTGAACCAGCTTCTCGTGGAGATGGACGGATTCTCGGAGAATGAAGGCGTCATCGTGATGGCGGCAACCAACCGGGTTGACATCCTGGATCCGGCGATCCTCAGGGCAGGCCGTTTTGACCGGCAGGTCCATGTCGGACGGCCGGATGTCAGGGGACGGCTGGAGATTCTTCAGGTGCATTCGATGAAGAAGCCCCTTGCGGACGATGTGAACCTGGAGACGATCGCCAGGACCAGTGCGGGCTTTACCGGCGCGGATCTGGAAAACCTCATGAATGAGGCGGCGATCAATGCGGCGAAGGAGCAGAGGGCATATCTGAAGCAGAGCGACATCGAGCGCGCATTTATCCGGATCGGGATCGGATCGGAGAAGAAAAGCCGCGTGATCTCGGACAGGGAAAAGCGTATCACTGCCTATCACGAGTCCGGGCATGCGATCCTGTTCCACCTTCTGCCGGATGTCGGGCCGGTTCATACGATTTCCATCATTCCGACCGGGCACGGGGCCGCCGGCTATACGATGCCGCTTCCCGAGAATGACGAGATGTTCGAGACGAAGGGCAGGATGCAGCAGAGCATCGTTGTCTCGCTGGGCGGGCGCGCCGCGGAGGAGCTGGTGATCGGGGATGTCACGACGGGTGCCTCCCAGGACATCAAGCAGGCCACGGCGATTGCCAGGGCGATGGTGACAAAGTACGGTTTCTCCAATCGTCTTGGCCCGATCAACTATGAACAGGGAGAGGATGAGATCTTCATCGGCAAGGATCTGGCGCACACGCGCCAGTATGGCGAGAGGATTGCCTCTATTATTGACGAGGAAGTCAAGAAGATCATAGACGGGGCTTATGAGACGGCAGGCAGGCTTATTTCTGAAAACCGTGACATTCTGGACCGGTCGGCTCAGCTGCTGCTCGAGAAGGAAAAGCTCAGCCGGGAGGAGTTCGAGGCGCTCTTTGTGAATGAGAAAGAGAACCTCTGAGCGTCCAGTGGACGCTCGCTTAGCGCCGACCGGAGCGGAGACCGCGAAGCGCGGAACCCTAAAGGACTAGCTCCGCGTCGCAATCTGTAATCGACTTTTGGCGAGTTTATCATGTAATCGCAGATGGGAGCCGGCTGCAGCTCCTGATTGCCGAAGCTGGGATGATGCTGCTCCTGCGCTGTGGAGCAGGATTGGAACAGTATGGACATAATGCACAAATTAATCTGATTTATTTAGACAAGTTTGGGCACACTTCGGCGGGGGTTCATGCTATAGTAACAACTGTAAAACCCCAATACATTATATAGTTTTTGCTACACCCCATAAGAGAATACCTTCTCCAATGAAGAGGAACAGCGCGAGAGTGCTGTTCCTCTTCTCTTTTTCCGGCTTTCTGACGATTTTGACTGCCGCATGGACCGGTATCTGTTTGTCAGGAATAATCAGCGTCTGGAAAACCGCTGTAACAGATGAAAAAATGTACAGTGTCATTACAGGAAGGCTTTTGAGATATGTACAGAAAAACATTCAGCCATGCAGCCCGCACGGCAAAATATGTCCTGGAGATGCTTCCGACACTGAATCTGGATGCCCTGTTTTCGGATGAGAGCCCGTCTTACGTGGATCCGTTTGAGCCGGCGGTGGGGGATACGGTGACGATCCGCGTGCGGACGGCCAGGGCAAATGTCGATGAAGTGTGGCTTGTGAGCGACCGCATACGGGAGCGCATGGAGTATGAGAAGACGCTTGGACTCTTTGACTTCTATGCCGCGAAGATCCGGATGGGCCGTCAGGCCATGAATTACTGCTTTGAGATCATCAGCGGTCCCATGCGTGTGATCCTGAACAAGAGAGGGATCTCCGAACGCATGGACAGTGAGTCAAGGTTCCGTATCTGTCCGGGATTCTCAACGCCCGACTGGGCGAAGGGCGCGGTCATGTACCAGATCTATACGGACCGCTTCTGCCGGGGGGATGAGAAGAACGATGTGCTTGATGATGAATACTTCTATATCGGGAATCCGGTCCATCACGTCCGGGACTGGTATCAGAGACCTGCGGCGATGGATGTGGGCAATTTCTACGGCGGTGACCTGGAAGGCGTCAGGCAGAAGCTGGATTATCTGAAGGATCTGGGAATCGAGGCGATCTATTTCAACCCGCTGTTTGTCTCTCCGTCCAATCACAAGTACGACACGCAGGATTATGACCACATTGACCCGCATATCGGAAAGCTCGTAGTGGATGAGGGTGAGATTCTCTCCCCCGGGGAAAAGCAGAACAATAAGTCCTCGCGCTATGTGTGCAGAGTGACGAGGAAGGAAAACCTTGAGGCATCGGACCGGCTTTTCATCCGTCTTGTCCAGGAAGCGCACAGCCGCGGGATCCGGGTGATTCTGGACGGTGTGTTCAATCACTGCGGTTCTTTCAACAAATGGCTGGACCATGAGAAGATCTACAGTGTTCAGTCGGGTTATGAGAAAGGTGCCTATGTCAGCGCCGCGTCTCCCTATGCGGATTTTTTCCTGTTTGAGGAGAAGGATCCTTCCGCGTGGCCGGACAACGATTCCTACAAAGGCTGGTGGGGACATAACACACTGCCGAAGCTCAATTACGAGGAATCGGAGAACCTGACCGACTATATTCTGTCCATCGCGCAGAAATGGGTTTCTCCGCCTTACTGCGCGGACGGGTGGCGGCTGGATGTTGCGGCGGACCTGGGACAGAGTGCGGAATTCAACCACCGGTTCTGGAAAGCTTTCCGGCATGCAGTCAGGAAAGCGAATCCGGATGCCCTGATTGTGGCGGAGCATTATGGTGATGCCAGGGCGTGGCTGGAGGGAGATGAATGGGATACGGTCATGAACTACGACGCGTTCATGGAGCCGGTCACCTGGTTTTTCACGGGAATGGAGAAACACTCGGATGAATATCTGGAGGGGCAGCTCGGAAACGCGGACGCCTTCTTCGGAACCATGCGCTATCACATGTGCGCCTTCATGGAGACATCCCTGCTGTGCGCCATGAACCAGCTTTCCAATCATGACCATTCCCGGTTCCTGACACGGACGAACCACCGCGTGGGACGAGCCCCGGACTTTGACTATGACGCAGCGTCCGAGGGAATCGATCCGGCGGTGATGCGGGAGGCGGTCCTTCTCCAGATGACCTGGCCGGGCGCCCCCACCCTCTATTACGGGGACGAGGCGGGACTGACGGGCTTTACCGATCCGGACAACAGGAGAACCTACCCGTGGGGAAGGGAAGACAGGGAGATGCTCGCATTTCACAAAAAAGCGATTGCGATGCGCAGGAACCGTCCTGTCCTGAAGACCGGATCCATCAAGTTTCTGGGCGGCGGTTACCAGTACCTGGCGTATGCCCGGTTCAATGAGGAGGAACAGATTGCCTGCCTGTTCAATAACGGTGACGAGGAGATCCAGGTTCAGGTGCCGGTGTGGACGGCCGGCGTGAGCGCGGACTCACCGATGACGAGGATCTTCCTTTCGGATGAGAATTCCTATTCGACGAGGCGGGTTTCCTGCCCGGTGTATCACGGAGAACTGATCATCCATCTGGGTGCGCGCTCCTGCGTGGTGCTGTCCTCGCGTCCGGAGGCGGGGGAGTAAGGATCTGTCAATGAATAACCTGACCATCCTGCTTGTCTTTTCCTCCAATGGCACCAGCCCAAAAACACTTTCAAAATAAGAAAACAAAGGGGAGCAGAATTATAACAGCTTTAACAAAGGGGGACGGAAAATGAAGATTGTTGTACTTGCCGGAGGAATCAGTACGGAGCGGGATATCTCCATTGTGTCGGGGACACAGGTCTGCAGGGCGCTCAGAAGCAGGGGGCATAAAGCGGTCATGATTGATGTGTTCTGCGGCGATGACCGGATCGGTCCGGACATGGCGTGCGCATTTACCGAACAATACGATGCGGACGAAGCGGCGGCGTATATGCATTCCTTTGATCCGAAGCTGGAACAGATGAAGAGCCGGAAAGAATTTTTCGGCCCGAATGTGCTGGAGCTGTGCAGGGAAGCGGACGCTGTGTTTATGGCACTGCACGGATCGAACGGTGAGGACGGGAAGATCCAGGCGGCGTTTGAGCTGATGGGAATTCCGTACACAGGGTGCAGTTATCTGGGAAGCGCGCTGGCCATGGATAAGGATATGGCAAAGCAGCTGTTCCGCGAGAACGGTGTGCCGACTCCGCATGGTATCGTGCTCCGGAAGGGGGACAAGGTGAAGAACACCGAGGAGAACGGCGTGGGACTTCCGTGTGTGGTGAAGCCTGCCTGCGGAGGCTCGAGTGTCGGCGTCAGCATTCCCAGGACGCAGAAGGCTTACCGGGAGGCAATCGAAGAGGCATTTTCCTATGAGGACGTGCTGATCGTCGAGCAGTATGTCAGCGGCAGGGAATTCTCCTGCGGGATTGTGGACGGGGAGGCCTATCCGGTCATTGAGATCGCCCCGCTTCACGGATTCTATGATTACACCAACAAGTACAAGGCCGGTGCCACGGTAGAGACCTGCCCGGCGGACATTTCCGCGGAACTGACACGGAAGATTCAGAAGGCGAGCCTGGCGGCCTATCACGCGCTTCATCTCAACAGCTACGGCAGGATCGACCTGATGATGGATGAGGACGAGAATGTCTACTGCCTGGAGGCAAATACGCTTCCCGGCATGACCCCGACCAGCCTGCTTCCCCAGGAGGCCGCGGCGCTGGGCATCGATTTCCCGTCACTGTGTGAGAAGCTGATCGAAGTGTCGCTCAGGAGAGGATAGCCGGCAGACCGGTCGTATGAGGAGTCAGGTAAACTATGAATTCGAATCAGAATCAGAATCGTAAAAACAGGAATTCGAATCCGAAAAACAGGAATACCAGTCGGAATAAAAAGCCTGTCCGGACGGAACAAAGAAAGAGACCTTCGTCATATATGGGAAGCGCGAATGACTGGGTGGAGCCGAACAGAAAACTCTGGATCCTGCTTGCGGCTGTCGCCGCGGTGGTGATTATTGTCATTCTGGTGTTCACTCTTGGCTCCGGGAAAAAGAGTTCCGATTCCGTGGACAAGGCTTCCGGCAGCGGTCAGGAGGGTCAGGAGTATCCGTGGGAGGAGCACCCGGGACTTGCGGGGGCTGCCCTTGAGTTCGATATGACAGAAGCTGCGGACGGTTATGCGGATCATTCTCACGCGGGTCTGACGTATTATTCGGACGAGACGGAGAGCGAGCAGGACGTCGAGTTCCATCCGCATGCGGTGGAATCCACGAAGCCGTCCAACATGATCGAGTATACCGAGATAGAGATGAACGGACAGGTGCTGGCAGATACCGGGTCCTATCAGTCACCGGCGGAGATTTCATTTGACACTGGTTCTGAGTATGTCAAAACAGAAGGGATTGTCACCTTCCGCGGCAACAATTTCCGTGACACGGCGTCTTACGGGACTGCCGACATCACGAAGAATACCATCACCCAGGTGTGGAGCCAGGAGACCGGCGCCACCTCCTACAACGGGAATGCCTGGACCGGTTCCGGCTGGACCGGCCAGCCCCTGATGCGAAAATGGACGCGCGAGGAGAAGGCGCACATGAACATGGCCGACTGGGCGAAGGAGAAGGATGACCTGGTCGAGGTCATCTACGCGACCATGGACGGCAATGTGTATTTCCTTGACCTGGAGACAGGCAAGCAGACCCGTGACCCGATGTACATCGGATGGACCTTCAAGGGGGCCGGCGCACTGGATCCGAGAGGATATCCGATCATGTACCTGGGTGCGGGCATCAACTCAACGCTCGGCATCGCGCACGCATTTGTCATCAATCTGGTCGACTGCAGCATAATGTATGAATTCGGCGGGGAGGACGCATTCTCGCTCAGGGGAACCTTTGGATTCATGGATTCCTCGCCGCTGGTGGACGCCGAAACCGACACGCTGATCTGGCCTGCCGAGAACGGCATCATCTATATGATCCACCTGAATTCCTCCTGGGACGTTGCGACGGGCACTGTTAAGGTGGATCCCGGGAATATGGTGAAATGGCATTACAAAGGGATCCGCTCTTCGACGGATGGCTACGGGCCATACTGGATCGGCTTCGAGGACAGCTTCGCCGCCTATAAGGGGTATCTGTTCGTGGCGGACAACGGCGGCCACCTGATGTGTCTGGATCTGAACAAACTTCAGCTCGTATGGGTGCAGGACATCCTGGATGATTCCAACTCCACGCCGATTCTCTCTATTGAGAACGGTCATCTCTACCTGTACATCAGTACATCCTTCCACCTGGGCTGGAGGAGTTATACCACAGCACCGGTTCCTATCTGGAAGATTGATGCCGAGACGGGGGAGATTGTATGGCAGACGGAATTCGAATGCTATACGCTGGACGGCGTGTCCGGCGGTGTGCAGTCGACCATGGCGCTCGGGAAGAAGAGCCTGACGGGATACCTCTACGCGACGGTTGCCATGACAGGCGACCAGCTGATGGGGGTATGCGTCTGCCTGAACCGCAATACGGGGAAGATTGTATGGGAGCATAAGGCATATTATGCCTGGTCTTCACCGATCCTTCTGTACAACAGGGACGGTTCCGCGCGGCTGGCATACTGTACCTGCGGCGGATATATGTACCTGCTTGACCCGATGACGGGGAAGGAGCTGGCAAAGAGCGAGCTCAGCAACGGCGCGATCGAGGCATCGCCGGCCGCATGGGGCAACTATGCGGTGATCGGAACCCGCGCCTGTAAGATCTGGGGTCTGCGGTTTGACTGAAGCCGATACATTTATGAAGCTTTATGAAAATGAAACCGCTGCGAAAAAAGAAAGGAATCTTCAGAGATGAAGCAGTCGCTGCAGCCGGGAAAAAGAAGACAGAACTGAAGAGGTGAAAAAAGGCCCTGTGACCGTCAAAGTCACAGGGCCTGCGGTTGCTGTGTGAATGATTTTTTACAGGTGCTGTCAAAAGACCAGCAAGAAGTACAAGCTACTTCGAGACAGATCCTGAGCACTCAGGCGTCTGCCTGCGGTTTATGAAGCCTTTTCTACAAGAGCCTCCAGCTGTTCATAGCTCAGCGGAGCCTGCACATTATAGATAATCTCACCATTCTTATTCAGGACGATCGTCGACGGCAGCGCGTCCGGAATTCCCAGCAGAGTGTACAGCCCTTTCTCCTTGCTGTCCGCTGCAAAGTCCAGATGATCCCATCCTTTGTCTGCAAGGAAATCTCCTGCCTTCTTCGCTCCGACACGATGGTGAACCGCGAGGATCTCCACCTCCGGATGCTCTTCTTTCAGCTTCTCATAATAAGGCAGTTCCTCGATACAGGGAGCACAGGTGATTGCCCAGAAATTGAGAATGACCACCTGTCCGCGGTAATCCGCAAGGTGGAAATCTCCTCCGTCCAGAAGCTCCGTCTGGAAGTCGGGGAGAATATCCCCCACCTCGGTTCCGATCTTCCCGGATCCGGTCAGTTTCTGTACAGGTGCGGACTCGGCTCCGGTTGTTTTCGCTGCAGTCTTCGTTTCAGTCTCAGTCATGCCCGCAGAAGACTCAGTTACTGTCTCAGTCATGCCC
>ONVT01000105.1 GCA_900321365.1 uncultured Eubacteriales bacterium
ATGCTGGAACTCCAGGACCTGCATGACCTGTCCGTCAATCTCCAGTGTGAGACCGTTTCTGAAATCACCTGCTGAAATCATATCTGAATCCTCCTGACATTTCTTCTTTTCTGTTCTTCACACTGAAGTGAATCACGTTTTCACCATTCTAATATATCAGAGCGTGGAATTCAACCCTCACATCCATGCTGTCGCTACACAGTTACAATTCAGGGGCGCTGCCCCATTGCCGCGAGCTCCGCGGCCGCCTGGTGAAACCCCTTGTTGTCGTTCACGAACACGACATCCGCCGCCTCCAGGTACAACGGCTCCCTCTCCGAGAGAATCCGTCGGATCTTCTCCTCAAGCGTCCCCTCCCCCTGGTGAAGGATCGGGCGCTTCGTATCTCTTGAAAGACGCTCCTTCAGTGTTTCGATTCCCACCTTCAGGTAGATGACACAGCCGGCCTGGTGAAGAAGCGGCCGGTTCTCCGCCCTCAGGGGAAGCCCCCCGCCGACAGACAGGACGAACCTGTCCTCCCTTTGCGCAAGAGAGCGGATCGTCTGCGTCTCAAGAGACCGGAAATACTCCTCGCCCTTCACGGCAAAGATCTCATTGATCGACATCCCCTCCGATTGCACGATCAGATCATCCGTATCCAGGAGAGGAACATGGAGAATCTTCGACACCGCCCTGCCCAGGCTGCTCTTCCCTGCTCCCATGAACCCGATCAGGATGATATTGTTTTTCTGACTCACTGAATTCCTCCTGACAGACACGCGGCCAGTGCCGCGCGATCTGATTATTCCTGCGCATTTTCCATCTCATGCTCATTCGAAAAACGCTTCGAATGCCGGTACAGCCACAGGATCGGGCGCTCAAGAATCCGCTTGAGGACAATCTGGATCTCCTCCTTCGGATTGATGGGGAGCACCAGGATCGTCTTGAGCCCCATAAAGCTTCCTCCCCACAGGTCCGTAAAGATCTGATCCCCGACCACCAGCGTGTTTTCTTTGTCCGTTCCCATCAGCTCCATCGCCCTGCGGTATCCGCCGGACATGGGCTTGTGGGCAAGCCATACAATATGGACGTTCACATCCCTGTTGAACATCTCCACGCGCGGCCTCTTGTTGTTCGAGACCAGGCAGCACTCATAGCCGATCTCCCTGAGCCGCTTAAATAGCCGGACAGCCCTATCGTCCGCAGGTGCCCCGTGAGGAACCAGTGTATTGTCGATATCGAAAATAATCCCGCGGTATCCCTCCTCATAGAGCCTCTCAAAGTCAATGCGGTATGTGGATGGGATCAGCTCGGAAGGAAAAAAAGGATTCTGCTTCATGTTTACCCCGTTTCCATCAGGTCAAAGATGCTCAGCTGGTTCGACTCGGGCAGGCCTTCCAGAATATGGAACTTCACCAGCTTTTCAACAACGGTTTTCGGGCAGCCCGTCCGCTCCCGGAAGTTGTCCAGAGACAGGAACGGTCCATCCTTTACCGCCTCCATGATCGAGGCGGCGACATTGTCGCCGAGGCCGTCGATCTTATTCAGGCAAGGCATGATCTTTCCGTCAACGATGCACATCTTCGTGGCGCGGCACCGGGTCAGATCGATCTTCATGAATTCGAACCCGCGTGCGTACATCTCCCGGACGACCTTCATCGCCTTGTACTGCTCCTGCTCCTTCGGCTGGATGCTGCCGGCGTCCTTCGCCTCATACTCCTCCATATGCCGCTTCAGGGCCTCCGGCCCCATACACATGAGTTCATAGTCGAAGCCCGGGGACCGGATCGAGAAATAGGCGGCATAGTAGGCCAGCGGCTCATTGATCTTGAACCACGCGATCCTCCACGCCATCATGACATAAGCGGCCGCGTGCGCCTTCGGGAACATGTACTTGATCTTCTTGCAGGATCCGATGTACCATTCCGGGACACCGTGCGAGCGCATCGCCTCTTCCCACTCCTTCGTCAGGCCTTTTCCCTTTCGCACCTTCTCCATAATGGAAAATGACAGCTCCGGGTCCATCCCCTTTCCGATCAGATAGACCATGATGTCGTCGCGCGTGCAGATCGCCGTAGAGATCGTGCAGGTGCCGGACATGATCAGGTCCTGCGCATTTCCCAGCCATACATCCGTTCCATGGGCGAGCCCGGCGATCCGGACCAGGTCGGAGAAATACTTCGGCTTCGTGTCCACAAGCATCTGGATCGCAAACTCCGTCCCGAACTCCGGAATCCCGAGGGAACCCAGCGGACAGCCCCCGATGTCCTCCGGTCTGATGCCGAGCGCATCCGTGTTCTGGAAAAGGCTCATCACCTTCCTGTCATCAAGCGGGATCTTCGTCGCCTGAACACCGGTCAGGTCCTCCAGCATGCGGATCATGGTCGGGTCATCGTGTCCGAGGATGTCCAGCTTCAGCAGGTTGTGGTCGATCTTATGGTAATCGAAATGCGTCGTGATCGTATTCTCGTCCGTCGGGGGATGCTGAACCGGCGTGAAGGTGTTGATCTCCTCCCCGTAGGGAAGGACGATGATGCCGCCCGGGTGCTGCCCGGTCGACTTCCTCACATCGGTGACGCCTTCCGACAGGCGCTCGATCTCAGACCGTCTCCTGTGCTGTCCTTTGTTCTCAAAATACTTCCGGACATAGCCGTATGCGGTCTTCGCGGCAAGGCCCGTCACGGTTCCCGCGCGGAAGGTCTGGCCGGCCCCGAAGATCACCTCGGTATATTTGTGTGCCTTCGACTGGTACTCTCCCGAGAAGTTCAGGTCGATATCCGGCTCTTTGTTCCCCTTGAATCCGAGGAAGGTCTCGAAGGGGATATCGAACCCGAGCTTGAGCATCTGCGTCCCGCACTCAGGGCACGCACGGTCGGGCATGTCGCAGCCGGCCATACCGTCAAACTGCCGCACCAGCTCAGACTCGAAATCGGTATAATGGCATTGCGGGCAGAGGTAATGCGGATGGAGGGAATTCACCTCAGTGATTCCTGACAGGTACGCGACCAGGCTCGAACCGACCGATCCTCTCGAGCCGACCAGGTATCCGTCCGCAACGCTCTTCCACACCAGCTTCTGCGCGATGATGTACATCACGGCAAACCCGTTGGAGATAATGGAATTCAGCTCCTTCTCCAGCCTGTCCTCCACAACCTTCGGAAGGACATCCCCGTAGATTTCGTGCGCCTTGTCGTAGCACAGCCGCTTCAGCGTCTCATCCGAGTTCGGAATGACGGGGGCGCATTTGTCCGGACGGACAGGACTGAAGCGCCCGATGCTGTCCGCGATCCGGTTCGGATTGGTGATGACAACTTCCCTGGCCTTCTCCTCGCCGAGATACTCGAATTCCTGCAGCATCTCCTTCGTGGTGCGCAGGTAAAGGGGCGGCTGCTCTCCCTCGTCCTCAAAATCCGTCATCAGGATCTCGCGGAAGATGGCGTCCTCCGGATTCAGAAAATGCACGTCGCAGGTGGCGACCACGGGTTTGCCGTACTGCTCGCCCAGCTGCACCACCGCCTTGTTGTAGTTCTTCAGGTCCTCCACCGTCTTCGGCTCATTCTTCAGGTTCCCGTTCTTGTCATAGCGGGGTACAGTCAGGAACATGTTGTTGCCGAGCGGCTGGATCTCCAGGTAATCGTAATAGTCCACCAGCTTCTTCAGCTCGCGGGACGTGGCGCCCCGCTCGATGGCCTGGAACAACTCGCCGGCTTCACAGGCAGAGCCGAGAATCAGTCCCTCCCGGTGGGCGCTCAGGAAGCTTCTCGGAAGCAGGGGCCGTCCGCCGTACATGTAATGCAGGTGCGACTCGGATACGCACCGGTACAGGTTCACCCGGCCCGTTTCATTCTGAGCCAGCAGGATAATATGGTAATAGTGCAGATGCCGGATCTGTTCCTTAGTCGGGGCACAGCTTTCATTGATCCCGGACAACTGCGTCAGGCCTCTGTCCTGCAGCATCGACACGAACTTCAGGAAGATCAGCGCGGTACACTCCGCGTCGTCTACGGCACGGTGATGGTGCCCGAGGGGCACATTCAAGGCCTTCGCCACCTGGTCCAGGCGGAAACGGGACAGGTTCGGCAGGAGACTGCGCGCGAGCGTCATGGTATCCACGGTCGTGAAATCATGGGGAATCCCCATCCGCTCACAGTTCTCCTCAATGAAGCTGATGTCGAAGGTCACGTTGTGTCCGGAGAGTGGCGCGCCTGAGCAGAACGCAAGGAAGCGCGGAAGGATCTTTTCGATCGGATCCGCGTCCATGACCATGGAATCATTGATGGAGGTGAGCTGTTCGATCCTGAACGGGATGGGCCTTTCAGGGTTCACGAACTCGGAGAACCGGTCCGTGATCTTCCCGTTTTCGATTTTTACCGCCCCGATCTCGATGATCCTGTCCGACACGGGTGAAAATCCCGTGGTATCCAGGTCGAACACGACGAATGTCCCTTCAAATGACTGCGCGTCTTTTACGTTCACCACCGCCTGGACTTCATCGTCCACAAGGTAGGCCTCGCAGCCGTAGATCACCTTGAAATCCGAATCCCTCGGGACCGCGTGCCACGCGTCCGGAAGGGCCTGCACCCCGCCGTGATCCGTGATGGCGATGGCTTTGTGCCCCCACCGCATGGCGGTCTTCACGATCTTGCCGACATCCGACACCGCGTCCATCCTGCTCATCTTCGTGTGGCAGTGAAGCTCGACGCGCTTTTCCGGTTCCTCATCCACGCGGTGCGGAAAGAAGTTCGAGATCTTCTTCATGCCCGTCACGCTGCTGATAGAAAGCTCTCCGTCGAACCGGTCGATCGTGGCACTCCCCTTTATCTTCAGGAACATGTCCTTTTTGACGTCCTCCAGGAACTCCTGTGACAGGGAGGCATCCAGGAACAGCTTCACGCTGATGGTGTCGGTTCTGTCCGTGACGTTCATCAGGATGATCGTCAGGTCCCTGCCCGCCTTCGTGTGAATCTGCCTGGTGTCGAGGGAGAGCACCTGCCCGCGGATCGTCACCGTGCCGATCGCTTCCGTGATGGATATGATCGAAGACGCGTCGTCGGAAAAATCCCTTCCGTACACGACATCCGGATTGGTGGACTGCCTGAGCTCTCTCTCCCGCACCGCTCCCTTCTTCGTATAACGGCTGTTTTTCTTCGACGCGCGTCCCGCTGCCTGGGAGAGACGTTTCTCCTGCCTGGGTGCAGGAGACGGACTTCCGTTTCCTGCATCCGGTCCCTCAGAACCGTTTCCGGCTTCTGTCAGTACATCTGGTGTAATGTCCTCCGGGGCTGCCTGCATCCAGCTGCCTGCGCCCTCCCCGGCGTAAGACAGAGGTTCTGACGGCATGGATGCTTCCGGAAGAGTTGATGAATCTTCCGCAGGGCCGGCCTTGCGGAAACAGACGGTGCATTTGAAATCCATACCGAAACGTTCGGTAAAGATCTTGTCGAGAATCCGCTTGAGTTCATCCGAGTAGGATCTGGAGACAATGCTGTCTTCCAGGGTGACCAGGCAGGTTTCCTCGTCCGTAAACCGGATGTCGGCTCCCTTAAACAGCGTATAGATACACTTCTGGTATCCGCGAAGCTCATACAGGATCGAATTCCGGTAAACCTTCATCAGGTTTCTTGGCGTATACTGCGCGGACAGGTGGAACTGCTCGACGATCCTTGTCCGGAGTCCCTGACCGGCGGCAATCTCCTCATCCAGGGTTTTCTCGACCCGCTCGATCTCCCTCTTTCCGATCAGGCGGTCCGCGTCCAGATAAATCTTCAGCTGGGCGTCCTTCTGGTTCACGGCAACCTTCGTCACCATGGTGTGTTCCAGAAGACTTCCCAGCTCCCCGTCATCCGGTTCGACCATCGGGAAAACGTCAAAAAAAGCTTTTGTCATAGATATCCTCATCCCGTCCGCAGATTCCCGCAGACCGGCAAAAGACGCAGTGTGAATCCTTTGTCATGCGTCAATCGTTCCAGTGATCCAGCTCATATTTCAGGGTATCGAGGATCTGATCCTCCGGAACTTTCCTGAGCACTTCTCCGCGCCGGAACACAAGTCCCTCCCCGATACCGCCGGCAATCCCGATGTCCGCCTCTCTTGCCTCGCCGGGACCATTGACCACACAGCCCATCACGGCGACCTTGATGTCCAGAGGATATTCCCGTACCATATCCTCCACGCGGCCGGCCAGGGTAATCAGGTCAATCTGGGTCCGTCCGCAGGTCGGACAGGAAACCACTTCGATTCCTCCCTCCCTCAGTCCAAGCGTCCGAAGGATCAGCTTCGCGCTGTCAATCTCCTCCACCGGATCCCCGGTCAGGGATACGCGGATGGTATCCCCGATTCCCTTTGAGAGTATCAGCGCCAGTCCGATCGCGGACTTGATGTTCCCTGAGCGGACCGTCCCCGCCTCCGTGATGCCGACATGGAGCGGATAATCGCTGCACTGTGCAAACAGCTCATAGGCACTGGCGCACATCAGGACATCAGAGGACTTGATCGACACAACCAGGTTGTCATACTCCATCGCCTCGATCCGCCTGCATTTTTCCAGAGCACTCTCCACCAGTCCCTGCGCGGTGACGCCGCCGTACTTTTTCAGGATCTCCTTCTCAAGCGATCCTGAATTCACGCCGACCCTGATCGGGATGCCGCGCTTTTTCGCGGCGTCCACAACGGCGCGCACTCTCTCATCCGCCCCGATGTTCCCCGGATTGATCCGGATCTTGTCCGCGCCGTTTTCTATGGCGGCAACCGCCAGACGGTAATCAAAATGAATGTCCGCGATCAGCGGGATATGGATCTGGCTGCGGATCCTGTCAAGCGCCTCAGCCGCCTCCATGGTCGGCACCGTGCAGCGGACAAGCTCACAGCCCGCCCGTTCGAGCCTGAGAATCTGGGAGACGGTCGCCTCCACATCCTCGGTCTTTGTATTGGTCATGGACTGGATCAGGATCCTGTTCCCTCCGCCGATGGCGCGGTCGCCGATTCTGACCGTCCTGGTCTGTTCTCTTGTCGTCATAACATACACTCCAAAAGCCGGTCAGATCTCTACGGCTGCGCGGGGATAAATATCCTGCTGCGCATCGGGTCGTGAGGATCGGCCGATGCCTCCATGGCTTCCTTCATCAGGGTTGCCTGAGCGCCGATCTTTGCCTTGCCTCTCCGGTCAACCTTCTCATATGTGTTGTCATTCTTCAGTATATGGGCCTTGAGCGTATCGGCCATCTGGACATCCAGGATATGGCACGCCTGCGCCCTGCATTCTGCGTCCTCAAGAGGGAACAGGATCTCTACGCGGCGGTCCAGATTGCGCGGCATCCAGTCCGCGGAGCTCATGTAGACCTCCTCGTTTCCGCCGTTCGAGAAGCGGAAGATCCTTGCATGCTCCAGGAAGGTTCCAACAATCGACCGAACCGTGATGTTCTCCGATACGCCCGGGATTCCGACCCTGAGGCAGCAGATGCCGCGGATGATCAGGTCGATCTTAACGCCGGCTGCCGACGCCTCATAGAGCTTTGCGATAATATCCCGGTCACACAGAGAGTTCATCTTCGCGGTGATATGGGCGGGTTCATTGGCTTTAGCATGGCGGATCTCACGGTCGATCAGCATGACAAACGCATCTCTGAGCCAGATCGGCGCCAGATGCAGCCGGTTCCAGATCCTCGGCTCACTGTATCCGGACAACATGTTGAAGACAGCCGTCGCGTCCTCCCCGTAGGGTTCCCTGCAGGTCATGATGCCGCAGTCTGTGTACAGCTTCGCGGTGGAATCGTTGTAATTGCCCGTTGCGAGATGGACATACCGGCGGATCCCGTCATCCTCACGCCTTACCACCAGCGCGATTTTGCTGTGTGTCTTCAGGCCGACCAGTCCATAGATGACATGGCAGCCGGCTTTCTCGAGCATCTCCGCCCACTGGATGTTGTTCTCCTCATCGAAGCGCGCCTTCAGCTCGACAAGGGCGGTGACCTGCTTCCCGTTCCCGGCGGCGTCAGCCAGCGCTGCGACGATCGGGGAATTCCCCGATACGCGGTACAGCGTCATCTTGATGGCAAGCACATCCGGATCCTTCGACGCACTCCGGATCAGGTTCACCACCGGATCGAATGTCTGGTATGGATGAGACAGGAACACATCCCCCTTCCGGATCACGGAGAACAGATCTTCCTGCGTATTATTCAGGACGGGATTGGGCTGCGGCGTCCACGGTCTGTCCTTCAGTCTCTCGGAACCAGGCAGTGAGTACAGTTTCATCAGATATGTCAGGTCCAGCGGGCCGGAAATCGGATACATCTCGGTATCATTGACATTGAACTCACGGCGCAGGATCTTCAGAAGCTTCGGATCCATGGAATCCTCATATTCAAAGCGGATGACCTCACCCCACTGGCGCTGCTTGAGCTTGCTCTGGATCTCCACCAGCAGGTCGTCCGATTCATCCTCGTCCAGCTCCATGTCCGCGTTCCTCGTAACACGGTACGCGTGCGCGCAGACCACGTCATAGCCGGTGAACAGAATGTCCAGTTTGTCCTTGATCAGGTCTTCCAGCAGGACGCCCTGCATCTGCTTTTTATCCTCAGACGGAATCCGGATGACACGCGGAAGCATCGTCGGAACCTGTACTGTCGCGAACATCGTCCCTTTCTTCAGGGTCTTTTCCTTCGAGATCTTGTCCGCGATCTTCTCGCCGTTCTTCTGCAGGTTCTTGAAAAAAGTCGCCGCCGCGGAATCCTTTCCGCTCTCCCCCTTCCGCCTGGAGATCAGGGCGCCGATATTGAGCGACTTGTTCCTGATCAGCGGAAATGGTCTGGACGCGTCGACAGCGGTCGGCGTCAGCACCGGGTAGACTGTCTCTTCAAAATACCGGTCCAGATACTCCTTCTGCTTCTCACTAAGCAGCTCCGGATTCGTGATCAGATCATATCCTTCGCTGCGCATGGCGGGGATCAGGGATCTGGACAGCGTCGAATACTGACGGTCGATCAGCGCATGGCATTTTTCCTCCACCAGCAGCAGCTGCGCGGCCGGAACCAGTCCTGCCAGATCCGGCTTCGTCATCTTCGCGTGGACCATGTCCATCAGAGACGCGACACGCACCATGAAGAATTCATCCAGGTTCGAGGCTGTGATGGAGAGGAATTTCAGGCGCTCAAAGAGCGGGTTCGTCTTGTCCCTCGCTTCATCCAGGATCCGGTAATTGAAATCCAGCCAGCTCAGCTCCCGGTTGATATAGTAAGCGGGGTTAAAAAACCCGGCCATCTCCCCGGCCGTCTCCGCAGCCGGTACGCTCTTCTCCTTCTCTGCAGCTTTTGCCTTTTCCGCTGTTTTTGCTTTCTCCACAGTCTTTGCCTTCTCCGCAGTTTTTGCCTTCTCCGCAGTCTTTGCCTTCGCCGGCATATTCTTGTCAGATGCACTCTTAGCCATAATCATCCCTCTCCGGCACTGTTGCAGTATTACTTCCGAATCTTCCTGTCTTTCGGAAATAATTTTATTACAGTACCTTTAGATCTTGTCAGGTTGCCTTTCTCTTCTGGTGTAATACCGGTTTCAGGTTGAATACCTCCTCAAACAGGGTTTCATCATCCTCCAGGGTCCCCTTCTCCAGCGTCAGGTCGTCGTCGCATACCGTGCTCAGGACCAGCTCCCCGTCCCTCACCGACACCGTGATCTCCCTGATCCGCTGGCGGTGCGACCGGTCGAGCGCATTTGCCGCCCTGAGAATCGCCGTCAGCTTCGCGATCACGAGATACTCCTCGCGACTGACGGAGCTGACCGAAACCAGATCGTCGTAATAATGGAACTGTGCCGTGTTGAACCTCACCACATTCGCGACGATCTGCCGCTCCGCGTGGCTGAGTCCTATAATCTCCGTCGCCATCACGATATTGTAGGCGCAGTCTGAGACATCGGTCAGCGAGATATATTTGCCGCAGTTGTGGAGGATCGCCGAGATCTGCAGGAGAAGCCTCTCCCGTCTGCCGAGCTTGTGCAGCTTCTTCGTCCGGTCGAAGATTGTCAGGCTCAGATCCTCCACGTTGCGGATATGCGCCTGGTTGGACTTATAGCGCTTTGCGATATTCCTTGCCGCGGCGATGATGTCTTCGTCAAACGCGTGTGGCGAGTGCACTGCCTTGTTCTCGACCGCGTAATCATACGCGAGCCCGTCCCCGATGGAAATCTCCGGAACCCAGACGCTCTCCGATTCAAAATGCTCCAGCAGGAACCGGCAGATGATCACGGAAGGCGCGACAAACATCGAAAATTCCGTCGGGATCGAACATCTCTTCGCGATTTCTTCCGGATTCATCGCCACAGTCTTCCGGCAGGCATCTGCCAGTTCTTCCTTCGTGATGATCAGACTCTCCCTGAGCGGATAGAGCGAGCGGAACAGAAGCTGCAGCTCCTTGTTCGTCGCGATCAGGGTCGTGATCTGTCGGTCCTTCTGGTACAGCTTCCCGAATCCGGCGATCTCATGGGCGAGCAGCTCCCGCAGGATCTGCTCAAAATGCTCATTGTTTTTTGCCAGCGGGTAATACCGGTTCCTGGTAGTAATCCTTCCGATCCGGACATTCTGCGTCGTGATCAGCTTATCCTTGTCGAAAACCGAGATCTGCAGGGAGCTTCCGCCGATATTGACAATCGCGGTTCCCTTTTTGATGACATTTTCAAATGATTCGGTCTGAGCAGCGATCGACTTGTAATCCAGGAATCTCTGTTCAGAATTCGACAGGATCGTCAGTTTCAGGCCGGTCCTCAGCTCGATGTAGTCCTTCGTGATCATCGCCGTACGGATCTCCCGGAGAGCGCTCGTGCCCACCATGCGGTACGCGTCCACATGATATCCCTCCATGATGGAGCGGTACTCGGTCAGTGTTTCGATCAGGCGCTCCATCTTCGCAGTGGAGAGCGTACTGCGCTCATACGCGTCATTTCCAAGATCGATCCTGCAGCTCAGGCAGTCGAACATATGGAATCCCTTCCTCGCAGAGATCTCATACAGCTTCATCTCCGTCTCGGTCGAACCGATCATGATCGAAGCGAACAACTTTACAGCCATCTTTTATCCTCCATTGCGTCCGGCAATATGACATGCACCTTCACAGGCCTGTGCTTCCCACATCATTTCGCGGTGTCCCTGGTGTGGCGTTGTCGTCAGTCAGCGTAGCTGGTTCCAAGTATATGGTCAATAAACTGCCTTGCGCACCGCCCGCTCCTGCCGCCGTGGCTCAGCTCCCAGGTATTGGCCTTTTCGTAGAGCTCCTGCTCATCCATCTCCAGCCGCTCCTGCCTGGCGATGCCCTTCAGGATCATCTGGAACTCTTTTTTCGTCGGAGCACCGAAGTAGATCGTAACGCCAAAGCGGTAGGACAGTGAGAGCTTCTCCTGCACTGTATCCGAGGTGTGCATGTCAGAGCGGATATCGCCTTCCTTGTCCTCATAGTTCTCCCGGATCAGATGACGCCGGTTGCTCGTCGCGTAGATCAGGACATTCTCCGGCTTCTTCTCCAGTCCGCCCTCGATGACAGCCTTCAGGTACTTGTAATCCGTTTCAAAGTCCTCGAAAGACAGGTCATCCATATAGATGATAAACCGGTAATTCCGGTTTTTTATCTGCGCGAGGATGTCCACCAGGTCACGGAACTGATGCTTGTAGACCTCGATGATTCTCAGCCCCTGTTCGTAATACTCGTTCAGGATACCCTTGATCGCGGTGGACTTGCCCGTCCCCGCGTCGCCAAACAGCAGGCAGTTGTTCGCCCGCCTTCCGGCGAGAAATGCCTCCGTGTTCTCCCGGAGCTTTTTCTTCTGAATCTCGCAGCCGATCAGGTCATCCAGCCTGACATGAGCGATATTCGTGATCGGAACGATCTCCATGGCGTCCGCGCTGTCGTGGATCACGCGGAACGCATGGTGCAGGCCGAACTTCCCGCATCCGAAATCCCTGTAGAACTCATCCGCGTGTTCCTTAAACTCCTGTGTGCTTTCAGAGGCGGATAGTCTGCGGCTCAGTTCCTCGATCCGGTCGCGGATCCGCCTGCTCGCAAGTCTTCTGTCGTCCCCGCCGAACTCATAGTCCGCCGCCATCTCATACAGAGAAACACCAAGATACTGCTCGATATCGCCGAAATCATAGGCAAACAGCTCACGGAAAATCTCGAAGTCGTGCACCGCGATCGGATTGATCCCACCCGGGATGTTCTCCCGGATCTCATGTGCCCTGGAATACGCGTTCTCATGATAAACCAGATAATACGTCAGCCACGAGTGCCATACATTCCCCGAGAACCCGTAATTCTGAGCCGTGTCGATCATCTCCTGCATCAGGCGGCAGTATGTCCGGATGCACTGTGCCCCGGCAGAAGCCTCATCCGGGCCCGACAGTTCTTCCGCTCTCATCTGTCCTTTGCTGAGCGCATATTCTTTCCAGCTTACCGATTCTTTTCTCCTTACCTGTCTCTGGAGTTTCGCCAGCGAATCCAGGACTCCGCCGTCCCGGTCCCGGTACAGAACAAGTTCCTCAATTCTTAACATCCCGTATCCTCATTCCCGGCCGCATCCTGCACACTTCAGAATCTGCCGCGCCATATCCTGTCTTTCCTGCCGTTGATTCTCCGGCTAAGGAACTGTTCCTGATCAATCATGAATCGGTCTTTACCTGCTCCAGGACGGCATGCTGCCTCCTGCGGCTCATGGCCATCAGCAGGCCGTATAATTCTCCGATGTCATTCCTGTTAGACTCATCGTGCGCCAGCTCACGGACAGCGGCAATCTTCTGTTCCTCCCGCTTCCTGTCAAAGATGTCCTTTCCCGCACGCTCTTTCACATCCGCGATCTTCTCAGAGATCGCCATACGCTCCTCAAAGAGCCGTACAATCTCACGGTCAACAGCATCGATCTGTTCCCTGAGTTCCTCCAAATCCGGATTCTGTTCCATAATCCCCGCATGCCCTTTCCCAGACTAAAGCCATGTACATAAACTGTACATCCTGCCTGTCTTTTGCAAAATTATTCCTTATTCATCCCATCCTTCCGTAAAGCGGTAGTGCACCATGACCCTGCGCACCTCCTGCCCCTCCTTCAGGTCAAGATCCTCCTCATCCGAGACATGCGGCATGACCGGATTCTCCTCCTGCAGCTCCAGGTCGATCCAGTTATACGCCTGGAGCCTCGCGTCCTCCAGCGCTTCATGGAGCGTCCTCCCCTCACATCTGCACATCTTCAGGTCAGGGAACTCCCCGCCCCAGGACCCGTCCTGCCTTCTGGTCAGGACAACCGGATATATAAACGTCATTCCTCTCCACCCCGTGTTTTCTCAAATCTACCGCATATTTCTGTCAGTATATCATGTTTTCCACAATGTTTCACGGGATTTACAGTGGAAGCGTTATAGTTCAGGGGCCTGCTACCGGCCCGGGAGCCGTCCCCTGAACTGTAACGTGGAAGCCGCGATCCCGCGACTTGCAGGTTGCGCCGGATGCGAAATTCATGTAAGATATTCCGGAAGCAGTTGACGCAGTTTTATAGCAGGAGGCACCCATGAGACACTGCATGAGCCCTCTGGACTTTACCGTCGACGAACTCGAACAGATGATGGAGCTCGCCGCCCGGATCGAGAAGAATCCAGAGGCATACGCACACGTATGCGAAGGAAAGAAGATCGCCACACTATTCTATGAGCCAAGTACCCGCACCCGATTAAGCTTCGAAGCAGCGATGCTGAACCTCGGGGGCAAGGTAATTGGCTTTTCTTCTGCCCAGTCCAGTTCCGCATCAAAAGGAGAAAGCGTCGCTGATACGATCCGCGTCATCTCCTGTTTTGCCGACATCGCCGCGATCCGGCACCCGAAAGAGGGCGCGCCTTATGTCGCGTCGCTCCACTCCTCGATCCCGGTCATCAACGCGGGAGACGGCGGGCACCAGCATCCGACCCAGACCCTGACCGACATGACCACGATCAGACAGATCAAGGGACACCTCGGCAACCTGACCATCGGGCTGTGCGGTGACCTGAAGTTCGGACGCACCGTCCATTCCCTCATCTCCTCCCTGGTACGCTATCCCGGGATCCGGTTCATCCTCATATCTCCGGAGGAACTGCGGATCCCAGATTATGTCAGGGAAGACATCCTGAAAAGGAACAACATCCCCTTTGAGGAAGTCATCCGCCTTGAGGACGCGATGCCCAGTCTCGATGTCCTGTACATGACCAGAGTCCAGAGAGAACGCTTTTTCAACGAAGAAGACTATGTGCGGATGAAAGATTTCTACATCCTGGACGCCGAAAAGATGAAACTCGCCCGGGAGGACTGCACCGTACTCCACCCGCTTCCCAGGGTAAATGAAATCTCCGTAGACGTGGACAGCGACCCGCGGGCCTGTTATTTCCGTCAGGTACAGTACGGCGTCTACATCCGGATGGCACTGATCATGACACTGCTGGAGGTGACGATATGACCGGACAACACATGCTCAACATCGGCGGACTGCACGAGGGCGTCGTCCTCGACCACATTCCCGCCGGAAAAGCCATGGACATCTACAAAAGACTGAAACTCGACAAGCTGGACTGCCAGGTTGCCATGATCATGCACGCGCGCTCCAGCAAGATGGGCCAGAAAGACATCATCAAGGTCGAAGCCCCTCTCGAGCAGCTCAACCTCGACGCGCTCGGTTTTATCGATCATACCATCACGGTGAATATCATCCAGGACGCGCAGATCGTGGAAAAGCGTAAACTCCGTCTTCCCCTGAAGCTGATCAACGTCATCCACTGCAAGAATCCCCGCTGCATCACCTCGATCGAGCAGGGTCTCGACCATGTCTTCTACCTTGCGGATGAAGACCGGGAGATCTACCGCTGCATCTACTGTGAGGAGAAATACCACAGCGCAATAAAGCACTGAGGATTGATGCACAAGAAAAACGGTATAGCCGGACACCAGCTATACCGTTTGTTTTATATTTTACGCCGCTCCGCCCAGGTAAGCCTGCTTCACCTTCGGGTCGTTCGCCAGATCGGAAGCCATCCCCTCCATCGTGATGTTCCCCGTCTCTATGACATATCCTCTGTTGGCGATATTCAGCGCCATCTTCGCATTCTGCTCCACCAGGAGCACCGTGACACCATTTTCATTGACGCGCACTATTGTGCGGAAGATCTCCTTCACCAGCAGCGGGCTCAGGCCCATCGAAGGCTCATCCAGAAGCAGCATCTTCGGCTTCGACATCAGCGCCCTGCCCATCGCAAGCATCTGCTGCTCTCCGCCCGAGAGCGTGCCGGCCAGCTGGTTCTTCCGCTCCCTCAGCCTGGGCAGCATGTCGAAGACCATCTCAAAGTCCTCCTGCACAGCAGCCTTCGAATCCTTCCTGGAAAAAGCGCCAAGCTCCAGATTCTCATGGACCGTAAGTCCCGCGAACACGCGCCTGCCCTCCGGGCACTGCGCCAGCCCCAGCGTCACGATCTTGTAGGCGTCCATCTTCGAGATCAGCTTCCCGTCATAGGTGATAGAACCGCTGCGCGACTTCAGGAGACCGGAGATCGTGTGCATCGTCGTGGTCTTCCCCGCGCCGTTCGCGCCGATCATCGTCACGATCTCCCCCTCATTCACATGGAGGGACAGATTCTTGATCGCGTGAATCGATCCATAGTAAACATTCAGATTCTCAACCCTCAGAAGTTCACCCATCAGTCGTCGTCACCTCCCAGATACGCAGCGATGACACGCGGATCATTGCTGACCGATTCCGGATCACCATGCGCGATGATCCTGCCGTACTCAAGAACCGTTATCTCCTCACAGATTCCCATGACAAACTTCATATCATGTTCGATCAGGAGAATCGCGATTCCGAAATCATCCCTGACCTTCCTCACCGTTTCCCTGAGTTCAAGCGTCTCATTCGGGTTCATGCCGGCGGCAGGCTCGTCGAGGAGCAGAAGCTTCGGCTCCGAGGCAAGCGCCCTGCAGATCTCAAGCTTTCTCTGCTCACCGTAGGGAAGCTGCGATGCCACGTAGTCCGCCTTGTCCGCGATTCCGAAGACATCCAGAAGCTCATGAGCCCTGCGGTTCATCTCCCTCTCCTTCTCACGGAACACCCTGTCGCGTAAAACACCGTGCCACATATTATAGGAAACCCTGTTGTGCATGCCGACCTTCACGTTGTCCAGAACGGACATCTTCGAGAAAAGCCGGATATTCTGAAATGTCCTCGCGACCCCGGCCTTGGAGATATACTCCGGACTCTTCCCGGTGATATCCACGCCGTCGAGCGTGATGTTTCCCTCACTGGGCACATACATCCCGGTCAGCATGTTGAACGCGGTGGTCTTGCCCGCCCCGTTCGGTCCGATCAGTCCGTACAGATGCCCCGTATCCACCGACAGCTCGAAGCCGGAGACCGCCTGCAGTCCGCCGAAGGAGATGCCGAGATTCGTCACTTCCAGAAGTGCCATATCACTCATCCTCCTTTCCCTGCTTCACCTGCTCAAAGTAGCTTCCGTCCGCCTTCTCCACCGTCTCCTCCTGATCCGGCGCCGTTCCCTTCCCGGTAATCTTTGCCACAAATCTCTGCCGAAGCTGAACAAAGGCGGGAGCCTGGTTGAACAGCATGATCAGGATCAGCAGGATCGAGTAGACGAACATGCGGTACTGGCTGAAATTCCGAAGGAGCTCCGGAAGGAGCGTCAGGAGCGCTGCAGCGATGATGGATCCAGGTATATTTGCCATGCCTCCGAGCACAACCATGACCAGGACATTGATGGACAGGTTATAGTCATACTTCTTGAAATCCAGCGTGGACAGATTGAGTACATAGATCACGCCTGCAAGTCCGGCGAAAACCGCGCTGGAGATAAATGCCATCAGCTTATACCTGGTCAGGTTGATACCGATGGACTTCGCGGCAATCTCATCGTCCCTGATCGCGGTGATCGCCCGCCCTGCCCTCGAATTCATCAGGTTCAGGACAAACGCGACTGTCAGGAGCAGCAGCACGATGCCCACCGTGAAACTGATCATCATGTTCGAAGAGATCTTATTGATTCCCGAGATCGGCTGCGCACCCTTGATCAGAGCCTTCGCGCCTGGCTCCAGCCGGAAGGATCCCTGGTCAAGTGAAAGATGGATTCCATTCGAGTCCACACCAAGATAAGTGGTGCTGAGCACATTTTTCAGAATCTGGCAGAAAGCCAGCGTGACGATCGCCAGATAGTCGCCCGAAAACCTCAGCACCGGGACACCGACGATGACGCCGAACAATCCCGCCGCCGCAGCGCCGATGATCAGCGTGATGATCACACGGGGCACCTGCGGCATGTTCAGACCCGCTCCGTTATAGAACACTACACCCGCCGTCGCCCCGGCGAGCATGAATGCGGCATGCCCAAGGGACAGCTCTCCCAGGTATCCGACGACAAGATTCAGTGACACCGCCATGATCGCGTAGGCACAGATCGGGATCAGCAGTCCGAGCATCTTGCTCGAAAGCATGTTCAGGTTTCCCAGGATCTCGATCACAACCCAGAATCCAAGGATCAGCGCAAAGGAAAATATGTATGTTCCTCTCGCTTTGTTTCGTTTTTTTCCGTTTCTTTTCGCCATACGTCCCACCTCACACTTTCACTGCCGTCTTCTTGCCTAAGAGGCCTGTCGGCTTCACGAGCAGGACGATGATCAGTACCAGGAATACGATCGCGTCGGAAAGCTGCGTGGAGATGTATGCCTTGGACAGATTCTCAATGATACCAAGGAGTACGCCGCCCAGGAAAGCTCCGGGGATGGAGCCGATCCCGCCGAACACCGCCGCGACAAACGCCTTGATGCCGGGCATGGCTCCGGTCGTCGGAACCAGGGTCGGATAGGAACTCAGAAGCAGGGCGCCGGCGACTGCCGCAAGGGCAGAACCGATGGCAAATGTCAGGGAGATGATCCCGTTGACATTGATTCCCATCAGCTGGGCTGCGCCGCGGTCCTCAGACACCGCTTTCATCGCGTGGCCGATCCGGGTCTTGTTGACGAACCACAGCAGGATGATCATGATAATCACGCTCACCAGAATCGTGATGATCGTCTCTGCAGGAATGCTGAGACGTCCGCCCGCAATGCTGACCGGATCCAGGGATATGATCGAAGTGAACGACTTCGGGTCAGATTTCCACATAAGCATCGCAATGTTCTGAAGAAAGAAGCTGACGCCGATCGCCGTGATCAGAACCGCTAAAGACGGCGCTCCGCGCAGCGGACGGTAGGCAACCCTCTCGATTGTCACACCGAGCAGGGTGCAGACAGCCATGGCGCACAGAACCGCCAGAAACGGGTTCCATCCATTCGAACAGAACGTGAAATATACGATATATCCGCCTATCATGATGACATCACCATGCGCGAAATTCAGCATCTTGGCGATACCGTAGACCATCGTATAGCCAAGGGCGATCAGGGCATAGACAGATCCCAGCGAGATTCCGCTGATTAGATAGCCCAGAAACTGCATACTCTCTCCTCCACACACCATACAAAGGGGCTGACGAACGCAGCCCCTTTGCCACGGTGTTTCTCACCGCATCCACTTCCGGCGTACGCCGGCTATGGAATAGAAACAATCACTTTTCTTCAGTCAAGGCTGACATACTCACCGTTCTCGATGATCATGCCGCGCGGAGCCTTGGAGACAGCGCCGCTCGCATCCCATGTCATGCCTTCGCCGGTCAGTCCGTCATAGGAGAATTCTCCGCCCGTAAGGACAGCCTTGACAGCCTCGCAAACCTCGGAAGCATCCATGTCGGAGGTCACTCCCGCTTCCTCGCAGGCAGCGTACAGGACCTTGACAACATCATAGCCGTCAGCAGCGAACTGGTTCGGAACATCACCGCCGGTCTTCTCCGCGTACTTCGCGACGAAATCCTTCGTCATGTCATCATCCGCATCCGCAACGAACGGAGTCAGGAGCATGACA
>ONVT01000194.1 GCA_900321365.1 uncultured Eubacteriales bacterium
CATCTATTACAGCGGTTTTTCGGCCGCTTTAACATCTGACTTACAGATGCCGGTCTAATGGGCTATCCTTTTTACAGTCTTGTTTCTGCCTTGATCCTCTGATCTGCATACTTCCGGAAGACATCCGCGTCCTCCGGCTTTCCGACGATGCTCCAGTCCAGGTTATTACGCGTAAGCCGGACAATGCTGCAGGTATCTTCGTACCTGTCAGGGCATATAATAGTTGGTCAGGAAAAGGGTTCTCTCCCAATCGACAATCTTCAGTTCAGACTCCTTTGCCGGGTGGATATCCTTCTCGTCGAGGACCATCACCTGCCTGTCCTTCAGGTCGTAGAGCGGCCACTCATGCGCCTTTCCGTCAGGAGACATGTCTGCGCTGAGCGACGGGCTGCCGGTCCTGGCAAACTGGAACCACATATTGCGCATCGTCTTCGCAAAGGCTGCATCGTATGCTCTTCCCGAGAGATCATTAATATCCGGATGATCGAATACGATCGGCAGCTCTGTCGCATGCCCTGCCCTGATCAATGGCAAAGCGGACTCGGGCGTAAAGAGGTAAGTGTACGACTTGCCGCCAGCCCTGGTCTGTTCCTCCGACAGTCTGATCTGCGGTGCGATAAACATGATCTGGCTGAACAGACGAACAGTAGCCTCATAGCGCTCTCCCGGAATATCGTTGCAGTAGCTCTCCACCAGCGCCTTCTCTGTGTCCGTCAGCTGGGCGAGCTTCTCCGCCATACGCTCTTCAGCCCACACATTCCAGCCATCCGTTCCGATGGGACTCAGGAAGGTGTTCATTTCATCCTTGTTGCAGCCCTGAAGGAACTCAATGTCCTTCGCCGCTCCGCCTGAGTATGCCTTCCATGGATCCAGAGGCAGGTATTTACCATCTCTCTCCGGGAAAGTGCGAATGCCAAGCACCTGATAAAACCCGTACAGGCGTGACCATGCGTCGGTGAGATCTTCGGCGCTGACCTTCTTAAGGTCGGCGACGGTCTTGCATCCGAGTTCTTCCATCAGTTTGTCCGTGCACACGATGGCCTGCTCCGGGGTCCTCATCTGGGCAGGAGCACCACTCTGGGCAATGACCCTTTTGAAGTACTGATGGGAACCCTTGATCAGCGGAAGCAGAGTACAGCTTGCGGCGCCGGCAGACTCGCCCCAGATGGTCACATTGTCGGGATCGCCGCCAAAACCTGCAATATTCTCATGCACCCATTTGAGCGCCATCATCTGGTCCATGAGTCCCAGATTAGATGCGTCCTGGTATTCCTTGCCGTCAGGCAGGTGAGACAGATGCAGGAAGCCGAGGAAGCTTACCCTGTAAGCGATGGTAACGATGATGACATCCGGGTTCTCTTTCAGGAGGTTATGGCAATCGTACTGCGGGTCAGCTGTTCCGCCGGTCTCGAAGCCGCCGCCGTAGATCCACACAATGACCGGCTTCTTCCTGTCAGACGCCCCTTCCGCCTTCCAGATGTTCAGATACAGGCAGTCCTCGCTGGTGCCATATTCAAAAGAGGGGTCGCCCGGACACTGGACGGGGGTTTTGCCATAGCTGTAGGCCTCGTACACGCCGTCGTCCGGACAATAGTCCACCGGTGCCCTCCAGCGGAGCTCTCCAACAGGCTGCCTGCTGACGAACGGGATACCTTTGTATGCGACGATACCGTCCGTCTTCCTGCCTATGAAAGTTCCGTTCACACATCTGACTGCCAGCGTCCTGTCATAATTTCCATCGGTAATCTGTCTGTTTTCCACGCAAAGAGCCATCTTTTGTTCTCCCTTCCTTATTTCGCGTATTCCTCCGCTGTCAGTAGAGAAATACCGGAACACACTAATTGCATCACACATATGGGATCCTGAATAAAACCCTGTCACAGGACGTAATACTTGGTCAGGAAATATGTTCTCTCCCAGTCAACGATGTTTGTGTCGGACGCCTTTGCCGGATGAATGTCGAACTCGTCCAGAACCATCATCTGTTTGTTATCAAGGTCGTAAAGCGGCCACTCATATTCCCTGCCGTCCGGGGAAATGTCAGCGGAAAGAGACGGGTTGCCGGTCTTTGCAAACTGAACCCACAGTTTACGCACGATTTTTGAGAAGGTCTCGTCAAATGTCCTTCCCGTGTCTTCACTCATCTCCGGGTGATTGAATACAGTCGCAAGCTCTATCGCATGTCCGCATTTCATGATCGGATCGGGAGACTCCGGCGTGAAATAATAGGTGTATGCTCTGCCGCCGGCCATCGTCTGGTTCTCCGACAGCCGGACAGCCGGCGCATTAAACCAGATCTGACTGAGCAGACTGCAATCAGGTTCCCAGCTTTCTCCCTTAACATCCCTGCAGAAGCTCTCCGCAAGCTCTTTCTCGTCTTTCTGAACCCTGGCCAGGAGCATCGCCTTACGGTCAGCTGCCCATGTTTTAAAATGATCTACTCCAAATCCGACCACAAAGAAATTCATTTCATCCTTGTTGCAGCCCTGGAGAATCTCCATATCCTTCGCCGCGCCGTTTGCATAAGCTTTCCATGGCTCCAGCGGAAGCCAGATCCCATCTCTTTCCGGGAACTGATACAGTGTTATCGCAGCGGATGCCTCAAAAAGCTTTTCGGCATCCAGTTTCATCAGATCGGCGACCGTCTTACATCCGATAGATTCCATCAGTTTATCTGTACACTCGATTGCAACTTCCGAAGATCTTGTGAGCATGGGGGTTCCACTCTCTGCGATGACCCGCTTAATGTACGCGTGCGAACCCTTGATCAGCGGAAGCATGGTGCAGCTTCCGGCACCGGCGGATTCTCCGAAGATCGTTACATTTTCGGGATCGCCGCCAAAGCCTGCGATATTTTCGTGAATCCACTTAAGCGCCATCATCTGATCCAGAAGACCTAAGTTCTGCGCATCCGGATAATCCCCGCCGTCCGGAAGATGAGAGAGGTGGAAGAAGCCGAAAATACCGAGCCTGTATGCAATGGTAACGACGATAACATCCGGATTCTCTTTCACGAGATTGAAGCAGTCAAACATCGGATCCACCGTTCCACCCGCTTCGTAAGCGCCGCCGTGAATCCATACCATAACAGGTTTTTTATTGTCAGATGCATCATCCGCCTTCCATAGATTCAGATACAGGCAGTCTTCACTCATATCATAGAGAGAGCCTGTTTCCAATCCCGGATTCCCGAAGGCACTGTTCGCGTTGTAATACGCCTCGAATACTCCGTCATCCGCAGCGGCATCCACCGGAGCCTTCCAGCGCAGCTCGCCGACAGGCTGTTTCCCGACAAAAGGAATACCTCTGTACATGATGATATTCTCAGTCTTTCTGCCAACGAAGGTCCCGTTCTTACACCTTACTGCCAGCGACTTGTCAAAATTGCCGTCTGTGATCCTTTTGTTCTCGCCGCCGTACATGGATCTCAGCA
>ONVT01000117.1 GCA_900321365.1 uncultured Eubacteriales bacterium
CATGTTTCTTCACTGAGAAAGAAGGGTTACGAAGTTGAAAAGCGCGATAATCATTGGAAGCGGGATCGCAGGGATGGCCTGCGCGATCCGCTGTGCCGCTCAGGGGATCCGCGTGGAACTGGTCTCCCCTTATCCGTCGGAGCAGTCCCAGTCTGTGATGGCATCCGGCGGAATCAACGCCGTGCTTGCGGATCACGAGGAGGGGGACTCGGTCGCCTGCCATATTGAGGATACCCTGAAAGGCGGAGACGGCCTGGGAGGAAAGGCGGCTGTCACCGGATTGTGTGAACACGCGCCGGAGATCATCGCGTATCTGGAAAAGATCGGCACGGTCTTTTCCGTGGACGGGGTGGGGCATCCGGCGAGGAGAGCCTTCGGCGGCCAGTCCTGTAAGAGGACCTGCTACAGCGGCACGTCTACCGGCAGGCAGATTGTCTCCGCGCTGATCATGGAAGTGCGCAGGCTGGAAGCGGCGGGACTGATCCGGCGCAGGCTGCGAAGCTTCTTTCACTCTGCCCTCATCCGGCAGGGAGTCTGTTATGGGGTTCTTCTGTATGACGACCGGAACCGGAAGCTGGAGGCGGCATACGCGGACGCGGTGGTGATGGCCACCGGAGGCCAGAATGCGCTCTTCGGCAAGACGACAGGCTCCACCCAGTGTGACGGATATGCGGCGGGGAAGCTGTTTCTGCAGGGCGTGGATCTGAAGAACCTGGAGTTCATCCAGTACCATCCGACCACGCTTCTCACGCCTCAGAAGTACATGCTGATTTCCGAAGCCGCGCGGGGGGAAGGCGGAAGACTGTTCTATCCGGAGGATGGAAAACGAGTCTACTTTATGGAGGAAAAGTATGGTCCCCGGGGGAACCTGATGACGAGGGACGTGGTCTCAAGGGAGATCTGGCTGTGCCGCAGGGACGTCTTTCTGGATGTCTCTTTCCTGGGGGAGAAGATCATCAACGGACGGCTGCCGGAGATCCGGGATCTGTGCAGGAAATACCGCGGCATTGATATCACGAAGGAACCCATCCCTGTCTCGCCGTCGGTTCATTTCTTTATGGGAGGAATCGCGGTCCATCTGAACCATGAGACCAATATCCGGAACCTGTTCGCCGCGGGGGAATGCGCATCCATGTACCATGGCGCAAACCGTCTTGGCGGGAATTCTCTTCTGGCGGCCCTGTACGGCGGCTTCGTGGCAGCGGATGCGATTGCGTCTGGAGGTGCGGATGCAAGACGGCCGGACTTCTCCGGCTATCTTAAGAAGGAGCAGCACATCCTGCAGGAAAGCATGGAATCGAGAAGTCCGTTTCCGGTGATGCAGATCCGGAACCTGGCGGCTGAGGTGATGCACAGGGACATGGGAATCGTCCGGGAGGAAACGGACCTGTCACGGGGGATCGAGGACATCGATTACTACCTGCAGGCAGCGGGGCGCATTCATTATGACAGCAGTGTCTCCATGTACCTGAACTACAGTCTGCCGGGAATCCTCACACTGGCCAGGGCCGCCCTGACAAGCGCGAAGGAGCGCATGGAAAGCAGGGGCTCTCACTGCCGCAGCGACTATCCGGACACGGAGGAGAAGATGGCCGCCGCGTCGATTGTTACATATGACGGCGGAGCATACCGGGTGCGTCTGGATAAGGAGTACAGCTATGAAAGTTAGAATACTGCGTCAGGAGGCGCCGGATACAGACAGTTACTGGGAAGCTTTCGTCTATGACGGACCTGAGGACAATACCGTTGCGGGACTTCTGGACTATCTGAACTTTCACGATGATATCCAGGATGAATCCGGCCGGAAAACCACGAGGATCAGCTGGGACTGTTCCTGCATGCAGGGTGTGTGCGGCGCCTGTGCCATGGTCATCAATGAGGTACCTGCCCTGGCCTGCGAGACGTTTCTGAAGAGCCTGAAGGGAGAGGAGATTACGCTCCGCCCTTTGAGGAAGTTTCCCGTGATCCGCGACCTGATCGTGGACCGGTCCCTGATTCATGAAAATCTGAGGAAGACCAATGTGTTCATTGGCGAATACCGGCCGGAAACACTGAAAGATCCAAGATCCGCGGACAGAAGGCATGAACATCATTACAGTGTCTCCAAATGCCTCAGGTGCGGCCTGTGTCTGGAGGTATGCCCAAATTATACGGACGGGGGGACGTTTTTCGGCGCAGCCTTTGCAAATGACTGCTATCTTGTCTCTACCCGCAACCAGACGAAAGCGAAGGAATTCAGGAAAGTGTATGGAGAGCATTTCGGAAATGTCTGCTCTAAGGC
>ONVT01000173.1 GCA_900321365.1 uncultured Eubacteriales bacterium
AATTGTTCCTTTCCGCTGTTTATGCTGCTAAAGAAAGTGCCTCTGTTTCCTCCTCTATCACATGGATCCTTCCTTCTGCCTGCCGGTAGTTTTCCGGGATCACACCATTCAGGTTCTTTTCGATATACTCGGCCAGCAGGGTATTGTCTGTCATATTGGTTGTACCGGTGATCCTGGCATCATTTTTGAACATGGTATAATGATCACCGCCTGTGAGCAGGAATTCCGCAGTGGTAATGGTGTAGGTTGCTTCCGGATCCAATGGTTTTCCATCGACCAGAACGTTGCTGACGCGGCGCTCTGAAGCCACTTTTACGAAGTCCCCTACTTCATTGGTTTCCACACTGCTTTTGATATTCGGATCGACCGTAAATTCCAGTCCGGAGACCTGCGGAAATGCGCCGCTCTTTACCGGCATATCTTTGCATCCATATTCCAGGGCGTCCAGGATCGTCTGTCCTTTCAGCTCTGCAATCACCACATTGGTAGAATATGGCAGCACGTCCATGATGGTGTTGAACGTGATCTCACCGGCCGGCAGGTTGTTCCTCACGGACCCGGCATTTACGATGCTGATATCCGTATCCCCGATCTGTCTGAAGGCATCTGCCACCAGCTCGCACAGTCCGTTTTCACTGAAGCGGCTGATATCTGTACCGTCTTCCTCCCGGACGACCATATCAAAAGCTGATTCCCCAACCTTACGATCCATGATGTCCGCATAGGCCGCGGTAATATCTTCCAGGAACTGATGCATCCCGGCATCAACGAAGCGTTCCCTGTCCTTGCGGGTCACGGTGACTGTTTCGATTCCTTCCATCCATTCCTGCGGAGCCGGAATCTCTTCCATCAGATTCACATCGATCGTCCCATCCGGGTGAAGGATCATCTTCCCCACATTCTGAAAATAAGCCCCGGTCTGAACCAGAGGGATCTCTTTTCCTTCCGCATCTGCAGCTGTGGTATTGTAAGTGTTGTGAGAATGGCCATCGATCACGGCATCCAGTCCGGTCAGATGAGCGACAACTTCATTGCTGCGGTAAGCCTGTGTGGCATCTTCCCCATCTCCCAGGTGGGCCACCAGGATCACATAGTCCGCACCCTTCTCTTTCACGTCGTCGATATAGCCCTGCAGGCAGGCGTAAAGTGTTTCCCCGGACTCATCAGACTTGAAATCATACATGGGAAGTCCCTGGTCATCGACCATATCACGGATCCTGGATTTACTGAAGGTATCCGGAGTATCCACACTGATAAAAGCCACGCTGGTATCTCCGCATTCCAGAATCCTGTATGGATCATAAACCGTTTCCCCATCAGAAGTGCAGAAGTTCGCGCAGATATAGCCGCATTCCAGCTGCTCTCCCAGGTCATCCAGCACTTCAAAACCATAATCAAACTCATGATTCCCAAGGATAGCAATATCGTATCCCGCCTCATTCATGATACGGATGAATTCTTTTCCCTTCGAGATTGCGCCGATCGGCGCCCCCTGGATGGCATCCCCGGCATCTACCAGGATGACATGCTCGTACTGCTGCTCCAGCTCTTTCGCATAGAGCACCAGCCCGTCATATCCAATATCCCGGTCATAGTAGCAATGCACATCATTGGTAAACAGAACTGCGATCGCCGGATCCTTTTCCCGCGGGGAATCCTCCGCCAGGGAAGGGATAATAAAAACCGTCTGAAGTAGAATAAAAACCATTATCACAAATGCTGTCCGCCTCTTCCTCATATATCTCCCTCCAAAATCATACTCTCTGTGTCTTTTGACAGTTTTATGTGTTTCGCCCTTCACTCAGATTCAGTTCTCCCTCATCTTTATGTAACAATCTGATTGTCCATATCCGGAATATAGAACACCACCAATATTCCTGTTTTCGATCTACGTAGGTGAGCTCTATACCGTAGCCGATCTGTTCAGTCAGGCTTCACGCCAATAATGATATGGTGCTTGTCGTCGCCTCTGGTCTTGATAGTCTGCAGCGTGTATTCCGTGAGTACTCCGCCCTGCATACGCTTAAAGGTTGCGGTGAATGTTTCATCTTCACCGGTCCAACGCAGCAGATTGTTCTTGCTGAGGGCATCACCGACTGTCTCCACATCTTCCTCAGAAACTTCATCCAGAATCTTAGCCCGTACCTCTTCAAAGAAGTCCGTTCCTCCCGGTCTCATTTCCAGGTCTCCATTCTTCCCACTGTAGAATTCCAGATAGTGACTCGAAAAAACATCAACATAATAGATATTCTCAAAGTTGCTGATCATCGCCTTGGAAATACTCATGTATGTTCTTTTACCAACCGATGCAATTTCCACCCCGTGCTCTCCGCGTTCGGTCAGGAAATGGTCAAAATCTTCGGGCGGGACAGGCTTGGAGAAATAGTAACCCTGGACATAATCGCAGCCCATAGCCTTCAGCGCCATGAACTGTTCTTCTGTTTCCACGCCTTCTGCGACTACCGGCACGTGCAGGTAGTCTGCGATATCGACGATCAGTTCGATCATTCTCACATCCCGCGTCTCACCGAACGCATTACGAACAAAGCTGATATCCAGCTTCAGAACGTCAATAGGCAGATGTGACAGCATTCCCAGTGATGAATAGCCGGTTCCGAAATCATCCATCTCAATGCGGAAGCCCATACCCATCCCGCACAATTCGCGTGCAGTTGAAAGCACCTGATCAGAATCTTCGGTATACGCGGATTCTGTAATCTCAAGCAGCAGGTCATCCGTGCTCAGCTGATACTCATCAAGTATCTTCTTAAAAATGTCCGTAAGATTCGGTGTCAGCATGTCAATTCGGGAAACATTCACTGAAACCGGTACAGAATAGCCGAAGCGGTCTTTCCAGTCCCTGATCCGGGCAGCGGACTTCCGCCACACGAACTCATCAAGCTCCAGAATCAGCCCGTTGTCTTCCAGCATCGGGATGAATATACCCGGACTGATCATACCCAGCTCAGGATGTTTCCAGCGTACCAATGCTTCCGCGCTTGAGAGGATCGGCTGGTCCGGACGGATATCAAACTTGGGCTGGAAGAAGACCAGAAACTGGCCGCTCTGTAATGCCGGCCTGAAATCTTCCAGAAGCCTCTCTCGGTAGAGCTCCGCTTCATGCATCTTGTTTTCATAGATACCGACAGCTTTTCGATATCCACCATCTTTTACTGTATTTGCCGCAGTTTTTGCATGGTCAAATCGCCTGTCGATTTCGAGCGTCTTGTCCACATTGGCATAAACGCCCATGCGCAGCCTTATCCTGTTGTTAACGGTATCTTCTCCGCTGAGGCCATCTGAGATTTTGGCAAGCATCGCTTCATAATCATCACGATGCGGACAATAAATATGGAATACGTCAGCGTTACGTCTGCAGGCGACACCACCGATTTCGCGGGCAACAGACCGGATGCGGCTGCCGATTCTGCTTAAGACCCCATCAGCATACTGTTTTCCGTAACGCTCGTTGACCATGTGGAAATGATTGACGTCCACGACGATCGCATCCATTGGCATTTCAGTATAGTGCCGGTCGTACATCCTGACATAGTTCATAAAGTGATTTGCGTTGTACAGCTTTGTCAGGCTGTCGCGTTCCGTGGATTCAATAATGCTCCGCTTCTCAGACAATTCAATGCAGCGGTTCACTCTCGCCTGTACGATCTCAACCGAAGGATACGGTTTCGGAATAAAGTCCATCGCACCATATTTGAGGCATTCCACTTCCGCGCTGTGATCTGCGGTCATTACAATGACAGGCACACTTGCAAGCTCTTTATCCTCCTGCATGATCTTAAGCACATCCATACCGCTCATGCGAGGCATCTGCAGATCCAGCAGCATGACAGCTATGTCGTCTTCGTACTCCTTAATGTTCTCGATTGCTTCAACGCCATCTGACGCAAACAGCAATTCATACGAACCCTGGAGCATATTGCCGAGTATTATCCGGTTGACTTCTTCATCCTCGACGATCAGTGTGTATTTCTTGACGTTCAGGATTTCCTGTCCGTTTATGGTCGGACCGGCAGTTGCGGATGCTTCTTCGGCGTCTTCTCTTGTGATCGAGCCCAGTCCCTTCAGAAGCTGCTTTTCTTCGTACATAAGCTCATCCGCACGAATAAACACTTTGTGGAAATCGGAATCTTCACCCGGTTTGTAGTCTGAATAGCCCCCGGAGACGACAACTCCTCCGGTATTAATGTGTTCGACGGAACGGTCATGAAGAGCCAGAACCAGCTCTTTGCGGATGATATAGTCACGACCGGACAGAATGATTACGAACTCATCGCCCCCGACACGGTATACCGGGCTGTGCTGGAAGATGTCGCAGATCATCACGGCTGCCTTTTGGATATATTCATCGCCCGCTTTATGCCCAAGAGTATCATTGATCTTCTTCAGGCCGTTCACATCACATACCACAATGGCAAAATCCCCCGCCGCGCCCGTGGAGATCAGATCATTGTAATCCTTTTCATTCACGGCGTAGGCCGTCTTGCTCTTGACGCCGGTGAGCGGGTCGGTGAAGGCGATGGTCTGCGCACGATCCTTCTCTTCCTCTGCCTGCTTCTCCCACTTCCGTACGTAGTAGTAGTTCGCAATCATAACGCCAAGGGACAGCGCAAACAATCCGGCGATTGTCAGAAAACTGATCCGGTCAGCATCGTGAAGCCGGTCATGCTGGAGGGCGAGAAATTCCACTCTGTCCATTGAAAGCGTCTCGCTGTCCGCCGTACCGTCAATATAGCTGAAGACATCCTCAAGAACAGCATTTTCTCTGCTCTCATTCATTCTGTCTGTCCATGTCATTGCCAGGATAACGATGAACGCCAGAAGTGTGACCCAGACAATAATCGCTTTACCGAATTTCCTCGTATGATCCTTACGGATAATAAAGTTGAAATAGAGCAGGCCAATGATGGACCAGCCAATCATAAGCGCGTAGGTTTCCGATGCGATCAGGTTCTCAGAGAACAGATTCGGAATAAGCAAGAACATCAGGAAAGCAATTAAAATGGGGATGCAGATACCTCCGAGGATAGTATCTTTTTTACTTCCTTCTTTCTTTGCCGCCTTGTAAACTGTCATTGCCGCAAAGCCATAAAGAATGGTGGCTCCGAAAGTAGTGGTGTCCACAATCCAGCCGATCGCTGTTCTCCCAATGAAAGGGATTGGCAGCGAAACAAGGACAACCAGAAGAATCGTACGGACTGGTATCTGCTTATCGCTGAGTTTCGTGAACCGCTCCGGGAGAATGCCGTCCCGGGCGACAGCATAGCACAGGCGGCTGACGGCACGCATCATACCGATCAGGCTGGAAAACACAAGTGCCAGCAAAGACGCCATCAGAATATTAACGCCCGTATTACCGAGATAATGGTGTGCCGCATAGAACGCGGGCAAACCGGCAATCCCCTCATATTGATCCAGATGGGTGATGTAATCCATCCAGCTGCTGCATCCTTCTGGATAGGCAGTAACGCTCAGCAAGATAACAAAGATATACAGCGCAGTCGTGACGGTAACTGCAACAAACATGATCTTAAAGAGTTTGCCGGGTTTAAAGCGATACTCCTCTGTGGAGTTCGTCACCGCTTCAAATCCGATAAACGCCCACGGAGAAAGGAAAGCGATCTGTATGACCTGTCTCAAAGCATTCCTGTCCGGCAGGAAGGCAGGCTCCATCGTCATGCCCGTGGAGCCATAGCCCGCCATTCCCACCACAAAGCAAATCGTGATGCCAATGGTAAATAGCAGGACAAAAACCACCATGATCCTTGCCGTGGCTTTCTTGCTCTTCATGCACAGAAGCCCCACGAGGACAATGACGAGCAGCGTCACAATAGCCTCGCCCAGATAGACTTCGTAGCCAAATATCTTGTAGAGATATCCGACTTTAAAGAGGTTATTGAGGAAAAACCTCGCAAACAGGGGAATGCTGGTGGCGTTGGCCCAGAAGATGGAGATATACGTCAGGAACATGAACCAGCCGACAAAGAACGCATGGTCGTACCCGAAGACATTTTTCACATAGTGATACAGTCCGCCGTTTCCGGGATAGCGGTTCGCAAGAAAGTGATAATGACTGCACATGATCACCATCATTGCAAATCCGACTAACAGTCCCAGAACAGATCCCAGCGGACCTGCCTGAGAAAGGTAGCTGCTGCTGGTGACGACAAGAGAACCCCAGCCAATCGCTGATCCTACAGATAATGCCCAAACCGCCAAGGGCGAGAGGTAGGGCTTCAGCCCCTCTGTATTCTGTACAGAAGATGTTTGCTCCTTCATAAAAATCTCCTCTTCATAGAAGTTCCTTATCTATCAATTTGATAACAGTAATTCTATAGTCACGACCCGGCTCGAGTGAGTTTCACAACTGATTCTACGTGGACTGTGTGGCAGAATTGATCTACGGGCTGAATATGGCGGAGCTGGTATCCGCCATCACAAAGAATCTTCAGGTCACGGGCGAGAGTTGCGCTGTCGCAGCTCACATAGACGATACGGTCAGGAGCACTGCGAAGGATAACGTCGATCACAACGCGGTCGAGGCCTTTGCGGGGCGGGTCGACCACGATCACATCGGCGCGGGGGAGGGCGTCCACCAGGTCTTCTGCCTTTCCGGCGACAAAAGTGCAATTCCTGATATGATTGCGTTCAGCGTTCTTCTTTGCGTTTTCTACTGCCTCGGGAATGACCTCGATGCCTGTTACGTGTCTGGCGTGCTGCGCCAGGAACAGTGAAATGGTCCCGGTACCGCAGTACAGGTCCCACACATTCTCGCGCCCGGTCAGGGCTGCGTATTCCAGCGCGGTCTGGTACAGCACGGCGGTCTGCACGGGGTTCACCTGATAAAATGACCTCGCGGAGATTCTGTATGTCAGGGGACCGATGCGGTCCTCGATGAAGTCGTCTCCGTACAGGACACGGGTCTGAGGGCCCAGGATGACATTTGTGCGGGCCGGATTGACGTTGAGGAGAATGCTGCGGAGATGGAAACGGCGGGGTTCCTGTGTTTCTCTGAGCCTGCTGCCGGTATCTGTATCAGACTTTGCGACAGTATTTGCAGCAGACTTTGAAACAGTATTTACAGCAGACTTTGCAACAGTATTTGCAGACAGCATATCTCCAATCTGACTGCGCAGCATTGAGACAAGCTTCTGCTCTTCTCTCAGGCTGGGAGTTGTGGCTACAATCACGACCATCAGGTCGCCGGTGGAAAAACCGGCCCGGATCATAACGTGACGAATCCCGCCGGTTTTGTCGCCTTCACGGCAGGGGGATACTCCGCTGGCCTCGCCTTCGCGGCAGGGGGATACTCCGCTGGTCTCGCCTTCGCGACAGGGGGATACTCCGCTGGCCTCACCTTCGCGATAGGGGCGGATCCCGCAGGAGCGCATCCAGGAAATCACGGTTTCCAGGATGATCCTGTTCTCCTCAATTCCGATTTCGCACTGATGGCAGTCGATGATGGTGTGTGTCCGTCCCGCGTAGAATCCCGCGATGATGGCGCCGTCTTTTCTCTCCCCGATGGGGAACTGGGCTTTGTTGCGGTAGTGCCAGGGGTTTTCCATGCCTATGATGGGGTGAAAGATGGCACTATCAGCTGAAGTATTCGGGCTGTCCGGGCCAGATGGAAGATCGAAGCCTCCGATGCGGATGAGGTTCTCGCGGACTTTGCGCTCCTTCAGGCGCAGCTGTGCCGGATAGCTCATTTCCTGGATCTGACAGCCGCCGCACTGGCGGGCGGCCGGACAAATGGGCGCCACGCGGTCCGGTCCGGGGGTAAGGATCGCCTCCAGCCTTGCGTAGGCGTAAGATTTCTTTACCTTGACGATCTTCGCGCGCACGCGGTCGCCGATCACGGCGTCCTTCACAAAGACGGCCATGCCTGAGGCATGGCCGATCCCGAGTCCTTCTGAGGACATATCTTCTATTGTAAGATCGGTGAGATCATTTTTCTTCATCTTACCACTCTCCCGTCCGGCGGATATTGGAGTCGAGCAGACGGCTGAAACCGAGCCATTCGTCGCTGCCGCGGGACTTCGCGGCCGAGAGGATCTCCTTCATCGTCTCGAGCTTCGCGTCAGTGTTGTCGGCAAGGTTGAGCGCCATCGCCTCGGCCAGCGCCGGCTTCTTAGGGCTTCCGTATTCAAATTCACCGTGATGGGCGAGGATGCAGTGCTGGAGCTCGCTCAGCAGACGGTGGGGGAAGCCCGGGATCCGCCTGCAGGCAGAACCAATGAGCTCGCTTCCCATCACGATATGGCCGAGGAGCTGGCCGTCGTCGGTGTAATCATTTGCGGGGAAGTTGGAAATTTCTTTCAGCTTTCCCACATCATGAAATGCGGCCGCCGTGACGAGGAGGTCGTGATTCAGGTAAGGGTAGACGGTGCAGAAGTATTCGCACATCTTCACAACATTGAGGGTGTGCTCGCAGAGGCCGCCGACGAAGCTGTGATGAATGGTCTTGGCCGCGGAATGGCGGCAGAATGCCTCCGCGAACGTGGGATCTTCAAAGTAGCGGTCGATCAGGGCCCGGAGATACTGATTCCTGACATTTCCAAGGATGGATTTCAGCTCCTGGTACATGACGTCCGCGTCGTGCTCGCTGACGGGCAGGTAGTCTTCAGGACGGTATTCGCCGGTCCTGGCGATACGGACTCGTTTGATATTCAGCTGCAGGTTGTTCTGGAAGGTCGTGACATCGCCGACAACGTAAATGTAGTCGAACGCGGAGAATTCTTCAATGCCGGTGGAATTCGGCTCCCAGATCTTGCAGTCGATCGACCCGCTGCTGTCCTGCAGCGTGACGTTTTCGTATTCCTTGCCCGCCTTTGATGTGGCCTGCTGGCGCATCTTGCAGAGGTATACATCGCTGACATGGTCGCCTTCGTGCAGTGTTCCGATCAGTTTCATGTCTGGTTCTTTGTCCTTCCTAAGGAACGGTTCGGCGTAACTATGGCTGATTGCTGCCCTGGCCTGGCAAGTCAGCATCCGGCGCGTTCCGGGGTTCATCATTTCCTGCCAATACCATATATATGATATCACGTTGCGGATGTTTGGGAAAGGGGGGCGGCCGCAACGTTGGTCACAGTGGAGCGCGGCCGGGGACAAGGGAGATATTCTTCTCTCCGAAGGCTTCCTCCAGAGCGGTGATCATGGCGGGGGGAAGGTACATCTTCCCGGGGAACCTGAGGTCTTTTATGGAGCGCGGGTTCTCTACGTAGATCGCGATCCTTCCGGCCGGCGGCCCGGCAAATGGTTGTTGCCCGGCCTCCTGCGGCACGCCTTGCTGTTGCCCGCCGGCCTGCCCCTGCGTCAGTATCCGCAGCACTTCCTGCTCACGCTCCGTGTACGCGGCGACGGTCGGAAAACGCAGCCACAGGTCGTGCGGGACGTCCCGGAAGCGACAGATGCGGTCCGCCAGAAGCTTCGCGTTCTTATTGTCCTCCAGGGAGACCCTGCCGCTGACGAAGATTCGCTCATCCTTCTCGCAGCACGCGCGGCAGCGCTCGTAAACGCGGGGGAAGACAAGCACTTCGACCGACCCCACCAGATCTTCGACTTGCAGGAATGCCATCGTTTTGCTGTTTTTGGTGTATTTTGTCGTCACGCCCTCAACGATCCCGCCGATCTGCTTGACGGACTGGTCGATCAGGCGGTCCGCCTGCCCCGTCTCGTCGTTGATCGCGAAGTCGGAGGAAAGCGCGGTGATATTCCTGCGCCAGAGCGCCTCGTACTGCTCGAG
>ONVT01000333.1 GCA_900321365.1 uncultured Eubacteriales bacterium
ATCACATATCCGGAAAACAATGCGAAGCGGCGGAAGATGGTGCTGGACGCGATGCTGAATCAGGGATATATCGATAAAAAACGATATGACGAAGCGATGGCAGATGACGTGTATGAGCGGATCCGGGAAAATGTGTCTTCCGTGGATACCACAAGCCCGGTCTACACATTCTACCAGGATGCTTTGATCGCCCAGGTCATGCAGGATCTCCAGGACGAACTGGCATATACATATCAACAGGCTTACCGCGCAGTATATTCCGGCGGTCTGAGAATCTATTCCGCCCAGGATGCGCAGATCCAGAAGATCTGTGATGAGGAATTCGAGAATCCGGAGAACTTCCCTGCAGGGACGAAGGTCGGGATCGATTACGCGTTGAGCGTCCAGGATGAGGACAAGACCGTGACGGATTACGGAAATGAAGACCTGAGGTCCTGGGTGCGGAGCAATAAAGACTCTTCTTTCAATATGATGTATGACAGCGCGGACGCGGCGAGAGCGGACGCGGAGGCTTTCCGGAATTCAGTCGTCAGAGAGGGAGACACGGTGCTTGGCGAGAGGGTCACCATTACGCCTCAGCCTCAGGCTTCCTGCGTCGTGATCGATCAGACCACGGGCCTTGTGACTGCCCTGGTCGGCGGGAGAGGGGACAAGGAGGCAAGCCTGACGCTGAACCGTGCATCCTACACAAAGCGCCAGCCGGGATCTACCTTCAAGATTCTCACGGTTTATGCGCCCGCGATTGAAAAAAGGGTGGTGACCCTCGCGTCGACAGTCGTTGACGAACCCTATTCGTATAGCTGGGGAGCGCCGGTGTACAACGCAGGCAGAACCTATGCGGGCGAAGTGACGATCCGCCGCGCGATCGTGGAATCCATCAATGTGGTGGCTGTCAAGCTGCTCACGCAGATCACGCCACAGGCGGGATATGATTTTGCGAAGAAGATGGGAATCTCGACGCTGACCGATCATCTGGAGACGGATTCCGGGATTCTGACGGACGTGGGGCAGACACTGGCTCTTGGGGGGATCAGCCGGGGCGTCACGAATCTGGATCTCACCGGCGCATATGCGTCAATCGCGAATCTGGGACACTACTATGAGCCAAAATTCTATACGGAGGTGATGGACCAGTACGGAAATGTGCTGCTGGACAATACGAACCAGAAGCCGAGAACAGTGATGAGAGAGAGCACGGCGCAGATCCTGACCAGCGCCATGGAGGATGTCATCCGGGATGAGGCGGGAACCGCCCATGGCCTGATCGACCTGGGACAGATGCCTGCCGCGGGAAAGACCGGAACGACTTCGGAATGGAGGGACAGCTGGTTTGTGGGATACACGCCTTATTATACATGCGGGATCTGGGCAGGTTATGACAACAATGAAATCATGCCGGATGAGGATAAGTACCATACTTTCAGCAGGATTCTGTGGAATTCGATCATGAACCGGATAAGCGCCCTGGATGTGCCCATGCGCTTCACTCTGACAGGCGATGTCATGAGCGCCCAGGTCTGCAATGCCTCCCATATGGCGGCGTCTGTCAACTGCCCACAGGTCTACGACGAGATCTTTGAGCAGGGGACCCAGCCGCAGTATTACTGCGACACGCACGGGGACGGCTCTCTGGTATCCGGCAGAAGCGGAGGAGTCGGAGGCGTGGCCGGACCATCCGGACAGTCCACCGTTCAGAACATCGTGCTGAATCCGGAGCAGAACCAGAATCCGGTGACAGACCAGAATTCTATGACAGATCTGAATTCTGTGTCAGGCCTGAATTCCGTGACAGACCAGGATCCCGCAGCAGATCAGAATTCTGCTGCAGACCAGAATCTGTCCTATGATACGGGACAGTCGCAGGGAGACGGACTGTGGGGGGAGGTCCCGGCAGACAGTATATCCGGCGATCCTTCTTCCCAGGGAACGGATACGATTACGATCTGGACTACGGACTCATACAATACGAATGCGGTTCCGGACGTCGGCTCCGGTACGGATACCTCCTGGAGTGCGGGCCAGGACAGCGCCGGAGGACAGGATGCCCAGGAAAACCGGGATGATTCCTTCTGGCAGGACGAAATCGTGATCATCTCCTGACGGGGGCTGCTTCTGCTTTCCGTGACAAGTCAGGAGCTGTTCAGAAATGACTTGTACAGATTGCGCAGGATTTTCTTTGAGTGTGCCTGACAAAAAAAGCGCACAGCGGGCTGTAGTGGCTCAAAGAGTAGATCCCTCAGCCATGGGACGGGGTGTGACCGGCAGCTGTGCCTGCGCAGAAAACCGGAGCTGCCATATCCGTATGGCAGCTCCGGTGTGAGGCAGTTTATTTGTTTCCGGGGATGATCTTCTGATACCACTTTTTCTTTGGCGGCGGTGTCTCAAGCTTTCCGCGGATCGCCTTGACATCCATGATGTAGATTCCGCTGAGCGAAGCCTTGACCGATTTGCCGACCGGAATCAGAGGAAAGACCTTCTGGTCAGCGACCAGTGTCATGATCCTGCCCTGGACCCGGGCCTTGACGATAGGCATCTTCGAACGGCGCATAAGCTTCGGCGTCTGGTCAATCACGACCTGCGGCAGTCCGGAAGACTTGAGCGGAAGCATCTTCTTGTCAATGACGAAGATCTGGACGGTCTGCTTCGCGGCTTCCATCTGCGCCTGGGAAGCTTCCTGCTTTTTCTGGAGTTTCTTTCCCCAGAAATAGAGGAAGATCAGAACGCCAATCAAAGCGGCGAGAATGATCAGTAAAACTATTGTTAAGGTCGACATGCACGTATCCCTCCGATCGTATTGTGATACACCCCGGAATTCTACCATCTTCTGTGGGAAAGCGCAATCATTTTCCTATCCAAAAAAGATATTCTGTGTTATACTTGTACGAGCTTTGCGAAGAAGGCGCTGTGCTGAATGAAACTGTTAACAAGAAAGAAAGGACTTATGGGACTATGAAGAAACAAGTTTTAGCGGTTCTTCTGATTGGATGTGCCGTAGCTGCAGCCGGCTGCGGGAATTCAGGGAAGAAGGAGACTGAGGCTCCGAAGACAGTCGAGACGGCGGCGACGAGAGACGCCGGTGAGACGGAAGCAGCAGTAGTCGAGACGGAAGC
>ONVT01000020.1 GCA_900321365.1 uncultured Eubacteriales bacterium
ATAGAGAAAGACTCCGAATCTGCCGGAGATAATCCAGAGGACACAAGTCCGGAACCCGCCATCAGTAAGAAGCGCGCAGAGGGCAGGAAACCCTCTGGAAAAGAAAAGAGGAGAGCGTCTCAAGGCAGTGAGAAGAATACCGGCGTATCTGAGAGAACCGGCATCATTGGCAGGATAGGGAATCTCATTGCCCGTGTCATTCACCTGGCCCTTGAACTGCTTCTGCAGATCCCGGGACTGCCCGCGGAGGTGTATGACAGGATCAGCCGCATCCTGGACCGGATCAGCGCGACGACGGAGGGATTATCCCGGAAGATTGACCCTGTTTTCAGCATTGAGGCAGAGCACATGTTTGAAAAGGGGATCCGGTATCTGAAATTCCTGATCCGCGGATACGCGCCCAGAAAAATTACGGGATATATCCACTTTGGGACGGGATCGCCGGATCTGACCGGGAAGCTGACCGGCCTGATCTATGTACTGCTGCCGGAGTCGGCGACAGAGTACGATGTGGATCCGGACTTTTATGAAGTGGTGCTTCAGACGGACACGACCGCGAAGGGACACATCAGGATGTACCGCATGGCATGGGTCGGCATCCGCCTGCTCCTGGACAAGGAGTTCTGGATACTGCTGAGGCGGATCCGCGGCAAGGATCCCGCGGCGAAGAAGCACCGGTTCAGGGGAAGAAAGAAAAAGAAAGAGGAAGAGAAACCTGCAAGGAAGGCGGCATGATACAGATTCGCCGCAGCATTTGGAAAGATCGGAGGAAGCACGATGGCAGAACAGTTTCAGGGAAATGTAGATACACTTTTTAAAGGGATGGAAAGCTTTGTGACGAGCAAGACCTGTGTGGGTGATCCGATCCGGATCGGGGAAACGATCATCCTTCCTCTTGTGGACGTCTCCTTCGGGCTGCTGGCTTCTACGAAGAATGAGAAAGACCGCCGGAACGGCGGCGGAGGTCTGGGAGGCAAGATGTCGCCTTCCGCCCTGCTGATCATCAAGGACGGCGCGACACGCCTGGTCAATGTGCACAGCCAGGATGGCCTGACGAAGGTGCTTGAACTTGCTCCGGAGCTGATCGAGCGTTTCACTTCACGCAAGAAGACTGCCACGACTCCTGAGGAGGAGACCGTCATGAAGGAAGCCGCGAAGGAGGAGAAGACGTTCTGAAAACGAAAAGAGCTGATGCATTCTTCGCATCAGCTCTTTATTCTTTATCGCTTTTCATACATTCTGACTTATGCACGCTCGACCTTGCCTGATCTCAGGCAGGAAGCGCAGACATACATCTTCTTGTTAGCACCGTTAACCTTTACGGTAACATGCTTAATGTTCGACTTCCACATCTTGTTGCTTCTTCTGTGGGAATGGGAGACATTGTTACCGAAGTGGGCACCTTTGTCACATACTGCACATCTGGCCATCTCTATAGCACCTCCTATCTTAACCGCGACTTGAACATTGTAACAGAACCGAGAAACCATTGCAACAGGTTTTTACAGTCTTTTCAAAAGTGTGGTTCTCTGTTAGAATAAAACGGATTATGGAAGGAGGGGATTCCATGAGTGTTCGCATGAATAAGAAACTTGGAACGATCGTGATCGATTCGAATGTCATCGCGACATATGCGGGTTCGGTTGCGGTCGAATGCTTCGGCATCGTGGGCATGGCCAGTGTCAGTATGAAAGACGGTCTGGTGAAGCTGCTCGGGAGGGAGAACCTGGGACACGGGATATCGGTACGCTTGAACGGGAACCGGATCGCGCTGGATTTCCATGTAATCATCTCGTACGGCGTGAGCATCTCCGCGGTCGCTGAAAACCTTGTCAGCAGCGTGCAGTATAAGCTGGAGGCATTTACCGGCATGGAGATTGAGAAGATCACGATCTTTGTCGAGGGAGTGCGGGTTATCGACTGACCGTTTGTGCATGGAGGTTGAAGAGGTGAATTCGAATACCATAGATGCGCCGCTTATGGCTAAGATGTTTCTTGCCGGGGCGAAAAATCTTGAGCTGAAAAAAGAATGGATCAATGAACTGAACGTCTTCCCTGTTCCGGACGGTGATACCGGGACGAACATGACGCTGACGATCCAGTCCGCCGCAGATGAAGTGAGGAATCTGGAAACCGTTACCCTGGAGAGCGTTGCGAAGGCGATCTCATCCGGATCACTCAGAGGCGCGCGCGGAAACTCCGGCGTCATCCTTTCCCAGCTGTTCCGCGGCTGCAGCAAGGTCTGGAGAAATGAAACCGCGATCACGCCGGAGAATATGGTCAGGGCATTTCAGAAGGCGGTGGAGACAGCTTATAAGGCTGTCATGAAACCGAAGGAGGGTACCATCCTGACGGTTGCGAAGGCCGGTTCCGATCGTGCGTTCGAGCTGGTCGCCGCGAACCCGGATATTGATATGGAGGACCTTCTGAAGGGTGTGATCGACCATATGCAGGTCGTGCTTGACAGGACGCCTGAGATGCTGCCGGTCCTGAAGGAAGCTGGTGTCGTGGACTCCGGCGGGCAGGGCCTGGTTCAGATCATGAAGGGCTGCTTTACCGGATTCCTCGGGATCGAGGAGGAAGAGGAAGAGGAGGTTTCGGCTCCTCCTGTCAAACGGTATGCGTACCGCACGGAATTCATTCTGAAGAACAGGGAGCATATTTCGAAGGAAGAGAGACTCGGCTTCGTGGCTTTCCTCGAGGAGCAGGGTGCTGACGTCGCGGCGGAGCGCTGTGAGGAGGGATTGAAGGTCCATATCAATTCTGACGATCCGGGCGCCGTCCTGTCGAAGGCACTGAACTTCGGATACCTGTCCAGGATTCATGTGATCAACAATGCGGAGCGGCCGCAGTATCCGCTTCACATTTTCGAAGAGCAGGAGCTGCAGGAGGCGATGGCGGATCCGAGGAAGGATCCCGAGGAGGAAGAAGCCCCGGCCGAGATGCCGCACAAGGAAGTCGGATTCATCGCGGTCTCCATCGGCGAAGGGCTCGGCAGCATCTTCAGGGAACTGGGCGCGGACTACGTGATCGAAGGCGGACAGACCATGAACCCCTCCACGCAGGATATCATGGATGCCGTGGAGAAGGTGAACGCGGATTCGGTCTTTATCCTTCCGAACAACAAGAATATCATCCTTGCGGCCGAGCAGGCGCAGAATATGATCCATGGCAAGGAGATCATCGTGGTGCCGTCAAAGACGATCCCGCAGGGAATCTCCGCGCTGGTCAACTATCTCCCGGACAAGTCTGTGCGTGAGAATGAGACGCTGATGCGCGACGAGATCCGTCTGGTGAAAACGGTCGAGTTGACATACGCGGTGCGCGATACGAAGATTGACGAGCAGACGATCCATGCCGGCGATATCATGGGCGTGGCGGACAATGGAATCATCGCGGTCGGGAACGATATCAGCGAGACCGCGTTTGAGTCGGTCAAAGGCCTGGTCGCAGAGGACAGCGAACTGATCTCCATATACTACGGGCGCGACACGAAGGAAGAAGACGCGCAGGCACTGTGTGATAAGATTCAGGAGGAGTTCCCGGACTGCGAGGTCGAAGTCAACTCCGGCGGCCAGCCGCTGTACTACTACATCATATCCATCGAGTGACATTTTGAGCAACCGTCCAATTCGGGCGGTTGTTTTTTGAATTCTTTCGCATTATATAGTGACAAATCCCAGAATTCACGTATAATATAAAGTTAGATGTTTAATCAAATTATCACCAACGACTGTAACTGTTGACCTGGCATAAAAGTGGATGGGAGGACAATCTAACATGAAGCAAGGTAATATGCTGGCCATGATCCTCGCCGGAGGGCGCGGAAGCAGGCTGCATGAGCTCACCGACAAGGTTGCGAAACCGGCGGTATCCTACGGCGGGAAGTACCGTATCGTGGATTTCCCGCTCAGCAACTGCGCTAACAGCGGCATCAACATTGTTGGCGTCCTGACCCAGTATGAATCCGTACTGCTGAACAGCTATGTGGCGGCCGGATCCCGCTGGGGACTGGATTCCGTTGACGCGGGCGTATTTGTTCTGACGCCGAGGGAGAAGGCGGATTCCGGACTGGACGTATACCGTGGCACCGCGGACGCGATTTCACAGAATATTGATTTCATCGACCAGTACAATCCGGAGTACCTCCTGATCCTGTCTGGTGACCACATCTACAAGATGAACTACGACAAGATGCTCCAGGCTCACCTCGAGCAGGGCGCGAACGCGACGATCGCGGTCAGGCCGGTCCCGATCAAGGAGGCAAGCCGCTTCGGCATCATGAATACGAATGATGAGGGCGATATCGTGGAGTTCGAGGAGAAGCCGGCACATCCCAAGAGCAATCTCGCTTCGATGGGCATCTATATCTTTAACTGGAAGGATCTCAGGAAGCTGCTCATCAGCGATATGAAGGATTCGAAC
>ONVT01000032.1 GCA_900321365.1 uncultured Eubacteriales bacterium
AGCCCGCTATGCGCGTCTTTTTTGCCTGGCACACTCGAAGGAAAATCCTGCGCAATCTGTACAAGTTATTTATGTACAGTTCCTTATGATCCTCTTCTATAAACATGAGCTGGTTACAGTATATGATTTGAACCCACCGCTGCGCAATACATATACTGCAAGAATCTCCAAATCAGAATTTCCAGAGAATAAAAGCCGGGCACCCAGATCTCTCTGAATGCCCGGTATGATTCCAGCTTATTCCACTCAGGCCTTTATCCCAATCCTGCGATGTGAAGCCTGGGGCCTGTCAGCAGGGGACGCCTGACATCTGCACTGCCCTCAACTGGTTCCTGTCAGCGCCGTGCCATTCACATACAGGGTATACCCGTTGCCGATCACGTTCTCCGCATTCCCGTTGAATTCCGTAACATAACTGTCGCCGGTCAGTGTCCAGGTGCTGCTCTCATCGAGTGTCACTGTGACATTCCCGACTTCAGTGGATACAGTGTCTCCCTTTGCATTGGTGATATTTCCGTCAACATATCCTTCAAAGGACGATCCGTTCGCCAGGTTCAATGCCAGCGATGAATTGCTTCCGACAAGCACTGCTCCCGACAGGCTCTGTGCAGAGGCATTCATCTTGGCAGTGTTTCTGCCTCCGCTCCAGCCGTCATCACAGACAGATATCAGGATATTATCCTCGTCTTCATTGACTATCTCCACTCCCTCAAGAGTAATGACCGCACTGGTATTGGTTACATGGAAGACATGCCCGTTCTTGCTGGTCAGGCTTCCGCCTGTCATTGTGAAATGACTGGTGCCGCTGTCCGCGTCCCCTGACATGGACTGGTAAATCATGATACTGTCATGGAATGTGGCGTTGCCGTTACAGTCCGTGTTGTCTGCAGTCAGGTCACAATCATTCAGCGTGATGGAATTCAACCCCTCAATGCAGACGCCCTCGGAAAGGTTCGAGGTCAGCACGGCATTGGATACAGTGATATCCGCGGTGGAGTAAACAGCCGGTGAACCAAGACCATTCGTGGTATAGGTGCCGCCGTCCACAATGACAGTTCCGCCGCCCCTGTCGGTCCGGATTGCCGCGGAAGACCGGCCGGATGTATTGATATCCAGATCATAGGCACAGGTCGTACCGCCGCCTGTCGTCATAATGCCTCCGGACCCGTCGCCTGTCGTTGTGATCGCTGTATCCCTGATGATAACCGTTGTGCCATCACCTTCCGCCCCGTTCTGTCCGCCATTGCCGCCGTAGCTGAAAACGCCGTTTGCCCCGCTGGCATCTGTCGTGATCGTTCCGCCGGTAATGGTGGTCGTAGAACCATCCTTCACCAGGATACCGGCGTTCAGGCCATAGAAGTTACAGTTATCACCGCCATCGGAATCCCCTGTTTTGGTGATGGTCGGATTGTTAATTGTCACTTCTTCGGAAGTAGCAATCAGCAGGGCATTCTCATCAGATGACGTGCTGACATAGGATTGTTCATCCTGCGTATCACCGGAAGAGATCTCAATTGCTCCAATGTATTCAATATCCGCGCCACTTCCGCCAGGTGAGCCTCCCGGCCCGCCGGCAGGACCGCCATTCCCGTCAGGTTTTTCAGGTGGGGCTCCGTTCCCATCAGACGGGCCGCCATTCCCGTCAGGTATTTCAGGGTGGACACCGTTCCCGTCAGACGGGCCGCCATTCCCGTCAGGTTTTTCAGGGTGGACACTGTCCCCGTCAGACGGACCGCCATTCCCGTCAGGTTTTTCAGGCGGCGCGCCTTCCGCCATGCTGCCTGTAGTATCAGATATTCCGGTCTGTTCCAAGGTACCTGCAGAATCATTTTCTTCCGCCAGGCTGCTGATACACAGACTGGCTGCCAGTGATGCAGTAAGCAGAAATGTAACCGTCTTTCTCATATGTTTGTTCATCATATTAGAATCCTCCTTTCGTTCGGTGGGGCCATTGTAAAGGAGATTTATTGAAACTACATTGAAGATTTTTCTTAAATGTATGGACACAGCAAAACTCTATATTTTATAATGTAATCGACTTTTGACGAGTATATACTGTTGATTGCGCGAATCGCTGCCGGAGCACAGGATGAAGAACAGGAACGTCAGCAAACTTCAGATACAGCCGGTCTATGCTGCACGGCATTTCTGGGAAGCGATTGCCGGGGAGTGGAACCTGAACTTTGAAGCATTGGAGCTGTCCACAGGGCCGGCCCTTACAGGAAGACTGCAGGAAGGATGCCTGGAATGGTATCGGAAAAGCGGCCGTGTAAACTCCGTGCACGGAGTTTTTATTGATGTGAACCCGGTAAGCGGTGATGAGGATATACGTATTCTTTCACAGAGAAGATGTCATCAAAGCTGCGAACTGGCAAAAGATCTCGGCGCCGGGAATGTGGTCTTCCACTCCAGCTGTGAACCCTTCCTCAGGGGTGCGTATCTGGATCAGTGGGCGGGAAACTGTGCTTCCTTCCTGGAGATGCTGTCTGACAGATATGACCTTCGAATCTGGATCGAAAACAGCCAGGACGTAGATTCCGGTCCCATAAAAGAACTGATGCGGAGGATAACGGATAAAAGGGTCGGGGTATGCCTTGACCTGGGACACGCCAATTACTCACGTATGCCGATAGAGTGCTGGTTCGAGGAGCTTGGAGAGTGGATCGGTTATCTGCACCTTTCCGACAACAATGGTCTGTATGATGACCATCTGCCGCTGGGCCGGGGAAAGATCGACTGGGATGCGGCTGATAAGCTCTGGCAGGGCCTGGGAAGAGAAACATATCTCACACTGGAGGTCGGTGGAGAGGATGGGCTGCGGGAATCTCTGGTTTATCTGAAGGCACATGGCCTGTTCGGAATGTCACAATCCGGCATTTCCAAATGACGCAACCAGGCTGTGTGAGTGATGCATAATTCATAAGTTGTTTCTGAACAGATCCTAAGGAGAATGGCACATGGAATACGAACATCAGTTGGCACAGATCCGTGACACGGTCGTCCAGAGTCTGTCGGAGGGCCTTATCTTTATTGATTTTGAAGGGACGATTATTTATGCCAATAATATGGCTCTGTCGATCCTGGACATGGATGAGGAGAGGATGTTCGGCAGTAAGTTCGCGGAACTGTTTTTCATGCAGCCGGAGAATGATGAATTTACTCAGGTTGTGATCGATGCAATCTATCAGCGGGGCGAAACCAGTCCAAGGATTGTGGCTTATCATGCCGGGGAAAAAGTCAGGCAGCTGCGTGTGGCCCCCTGCTATTTAACGAGACAGGACGGGAAGGGAGCAGGCATCACGATCATCCTGAGTGACCTGAGCGAACTGATAGAGCTGAGGGATGCAGTGGAAGCCATGAGGAAGATTGGCGAACTGAACCATCAGCTGCAGAGCAGGAACGACCTTTTGAGTAAAACCTTCGGACAGTTTTTGTCCGATGATATCGTCAGAGAGCTTTTAGAGACTCCGGGTACCCTGGAACCGGGCGGAAAGAATCGGGACGTGACCATCATGATGAGCGACCTGCGCGGCTTTACCGGCATCAGTGAGCGGATGGACGCGTCGGATCTTCTCATCATGCTGAATCATTACTATGAAAAGATGACGGACATCATCCAGGGCCGGGCAGGAACGATCATCGAATTCATCGGGGACGGTATCCTGGCGGTTTTCGGAGCACCTGTATCTTCTGAAAACCATGCGGAGGATGCAGTGTGCGCAGCGCTGGAGATGCAGAGCGCCATGGTCGGGATCAACCAGTGGAACGCGGAACGCGGTTATCCCCGCCTCGAGATGGGGATCGGCCTGAATACCGGAGAAGCGATTGTCGGGATTATCGGCTGTGAGAAACGGATGAAATATGGCGTGCTGGGAAGTCTTGTCAACCAGTGCAGCCGCATAGAGAGCTATACGACCCGCGGGCAGATTCTGATCTCTCAGAGCGTGAGGGATCGTCTTCGGGCCCTTCCCGAGATAGACAAGGAGATGAGGGTGTTTCCGAAAGGGCTGGATAACGAAGTGATTCTGTCCCAGATCACCGGTATCGGAAAGCCCTACGATATCCACATTATATTTGAGAACAATGCCCCCGGGAAGCTGGAGAAGCCGGTCGCGATCTGTTTTCGGAAGATCAATGGAAAACAGATCCTGGATACAAATTATTACGGCGGATTCACGGCGCTTGGAGATGACGGCGCGGTTCTGGAAACAGAGACAGAACTGGAATTGTTTGATAATCTCCAGATCGATGCGGGTGGACGGCTTTTGTGCAAGGTAATGGGGAAGGAAGGTAAGAGCTGCCTGCTCCAGTATACTTCTATTCCATCCGGATATCCCGGGTGGATGAAAGCGCGGATGCAGGAGGATAAGAAAGGACGCTGACTGATGCATCCCGGCAGGGATGCGTCAGCCGGCTCGAGTAACAGTCGGCTTTCACAGCGCACGGATACGGCGCGGAACCCAAACGAACAGACGGATTCCGGAAAGGTCAAGGAAAGGAGTAGTTACATGGCAGTAAGACAGTATCAGAAAGGTGATGTGATCTTCAATCAGGGAGACGAAGGAGATGTTTTCTATCAGATTATTGATGGGTCCGTCGGAATTTTCGTGTGTTATGACGGGAAAGAAACCGTAAAGCTCGCGGAGTTTGCGAAGGGTGAATTCTTTGGTGAGATGGCAGTGATTGACTCTGCGCCCCGCAGCGCAAGCGCAGTGGCTCTGGACAATGGAGCGACTGTCTCGGAGATTTCCGCTGCTGAGCTGAATGACTATTTCAAAGATAACCCCGACAAGATTGCCCTGCTTATGAAGACACTCAGCAAAAGGCTTCGTGATCTCACGGCAGACTACGACAAAGCGAAAGAAGCTGCGGCCAGGCTCAATGTGGATGAGCGTCCGGATGAGGCGTATCTGAAGAGCCTGAAGAAATACAGGTTTTTCCACAGGAACCAGCCACAGCAGCCACATGGCGCCGAGGTTGAGCGTGAAGAAGGCGGAAAGCATTCGGACGGCTATGCGAAGAATGTCGTGACCTATCCGAAGGGCACCGTGATCTGCAAGGAAGGTGACCTTGTGCCCTGCATGTATGACATTCACTGGGGACGTGTCGGGATCTATTCCAATTACGGAAAACCTGAGCAGGTATTGCTGACAACCCTGGCCGCCAATAATTTCTTTGGCGAGATGGGCATGGTTGACAACGCACCCCGCAGTGCGACAGCTGTCGCGCTGGATGATGATACGACAGTGGAAATCATTCATCCGGATGACTTCGCCGAGCTGTTTGAAAAGAATCCCTACAAGGTCGATATGATCCTGAAGCATCTGTCCAACAGGCTGAGGAAACTCACTGCCGAGTATTATGAAGTCTGCGGAAAGATCGCGGAAAAGACAGGTTCAAACGCGTAACGGGACCGCCCGGAGCCAGACAGGTAAATGAAAAAATATGGGACTGCTGCGTCCGGAACAGATCCGGCGCGGCAGTCCCTTTTTGTCATCCCTTCACCCGCCCGGCGCGGTTGGCGATATTCACCCACAGCTGCTGGGGTGGCTGGGGTGTGGCTTGCAACCACGGCCGTCTTGTACAAACATGCTTGACATGTTTTTGTAAATGCCCTTAAAATATAATTACGGTATCATGCAGAATCCACCCTGGCATTTACCGGGACAACCATTGTGTTCATATGGAGGGATGTAATTATTATGAAAGGAAAGCTTGTACTGATCACGATTGCCACAGTCTTTACTGCCGCATTGGGAATGAATGTTTTTGCTGCAGACAGTTTCACAATTGCCACAGATACGGTTTTCAAGCCATTTGAATACACAGATGAAGAGGGACAGTTTGTCGGTATTGATGTAGATATTCTTGCGGCAGTCGCGCAGGACCAGGGATTTGAATATGAACTGAAAAGCCTGGGATGGGATCCGGCAATTGAAGCCTGCAAGAGTGGAGAAGCAGATGGTATGATCGCGGGTGCATCAATAACAGACGAACGTGCCGCGGATGGATGGTATTTCTCAGACGGTTATTATTTTATGACGCAGTGTCTTGCCGCCCGGATCGATGAAGAAATAAAAAGCTTTGAAGACCTGGAGGGGAAGACGGTCGGAGTCAAAAACGGAACTCTGGGCGCACTGTACGCAGAGAGCCTGAAAGACCAGTATGGCTTCGAGATCAAGTATTATGACGGTTCTCTTACCATGTACTACGGAGTAGAGACCAGAGAAGTTGAGGCATGCTTTGAAGATACCCAGATCATGAAGATTCAGATCCAGGATCTGGAGCTTAGCATG
>ONVT01000104.1 GCA_900321365.1 uncultured Eubacteriales bacterium
CTTACCCTTGACGGCGAGGAAGGAATTGAGTAACATCAGGAAGATCTGAGAAACATAAATCAATAAACAGGCAGGGAGGCAGAGTGCAGCATGGCGGATGAGAAGAAGTTTGTCGAGGAAATCACTTCGATGGAAGAGGACTTCGCCCAGTGGTATACGGACGTGGTCAAAAAGGCGGAGCTGACCGGTTACACGCAGCTCAAGGGCTTCATGGTTATCAAGCCGGCGGGCTACGCGATCTGGGAGAATATCCAGCATGAGCTTGACCGCAGGTTCAAGGAGACCGGCGTCGAGAATGTCTATCTGCCGTGCCTGATTCCGGAAGGCCTGCTCCAGAAGGAGAAGGATCATGTCGAGGGGTTTGCCCCGGAGGTTGCCTGGGTGACGCACGGCGGCGCGCAGGAGCTGGAGGAGCGCATGTGCGTGCGGCCTACTTCGGAGACGCTGTTCTCTGATTTCTATTCCAGGGATGTCCATTCCTACCGCGACCTGCCGAAGGTGTACAACCAGTGGTGCTCGGTCCTGCGCTGGGAGAAGACGACCCGCCCGTTCCTGCGTTCGAGGGAGTTTTTGTGGCAGGAAGGACACACGGTGCACGCGACGGCCCAGGAGGCCCAGGAGCGCACGGAGCTGATGCTCAACGTGTACGCGGATTTCGCGGAGGAATTTCTGGCAATCCCGGTGGTGCGCGGGCAGAAGACTGACAAGGAGAAGTTTGCCGGGGCGATCGCGACCTACACGATAGAGGCGCTGATGCATGACGGCAAGGCGCTTCAGTGCGGAACAAGCCATAATTTCGGGGACGGATTCGCGAGGGCATTTGAGATCCGCTTTGTCGGGAAGGAGAATACGCTGGAGTACTGCCACCAGACCTCCTGGGGCATGACGACGCGTATGATCGGCGCCATTATCATGGTGCACGGCGACAACAGCGGCCTGAAGCTTCCGCCGAGAGTTGCCCCTGTCCAGGCGATGGTCATTCCGATCCAGCAGAAGAAGGGCAATGTCCTCGAGAAGGCCCTTGAGCTGAAGCAGGCTCTTGTTTCAGCCGGAATCCGCGCGAAGCTGGATGACACGGACAAGAGCCCGGGCTTCAAGTTCTCCGAGCAGGAGATGCGAGGCATTCCGGTCCGTCTTGAGATCGGTCCGAAGGATATTGAGAAAGGACAGTGCGTGATTGTGCGCAGGGATACCCGGGAGAAGATCACCGCTTCCATGGCAGATGCCCCTGCAGTAGTGAAGGAGACTCTGGAAAAGATCCAGGCGGACATGTTTGAGAGCGCGAAGGAGCGCGCCGTGAGCATGACTTCGACTGCTGTTACGAAGGAAGAGTTCTGTGAACTTGCACAGACAAAGCCCGGCTTTATCCGCGCGATGTGGTGCGGGGATCAGAACTGCGAGGACGAGATCAAGGACGCGCTCGGCGGCGTGACCAGCAGATGCATCCCGTTTGAGCAGGAGCACCTGTCCGACACCTGCATCTGGTGCGGAAGGCCGGCGAAGTCGATGGTCTACTGGGGCAGGGCGTATTAAGGATCTGTTTCGGGATAAAGTCAGAAAATCGGAAGGCCTCGGTCCGGAAACGGACGGAGGCCTGTATTATACTTATAGTCAAAGTCAAAATTCTTTTGACGTTGACTATAGTGCCGCCGACCGGGGCGGAATGAGGTTTCATATGACCGGAGAAAAGAAATTTCAGCTCAGGCAGTCTGCCATCCTGCTGTTTACGTCCTTGATCTGGGGCGTGGCTTTCGTGGCGCAGAGTGTGGGGATGGACTATATAGGACCGTACACCCTGGTCGCGATCAGGTTTCTTCTTGGCGCCCTGACGCTCCTGCCTGTTGTGCTGTTTCAGAACCGGATGACCGCTCCCGGAGCGGACGGAAAGCATCTCACGCCTGACGGGCGGGCGATGAGCGGTCCGATTCTTGTCAGGGGCGGGGTTTTGTGCGGGATTGCCCTTGGATGTGCCTCCACTCTGCAGCAGATCGGGATCTCACAGACAACCGTGGGAAAGGCCGGTTTCATCACGGCGCTCTATATCGTGATCGTTCCGGTCATTTCGATCTTTCTCGGGCGGAGGACGAAGAAGCTGATCTGGCTGTGTGTGGCTGTCGCGTGCGTGGGTATCTACTTTCTGAGCATGCACCCGGGTGATCTTACCCTTGCGCCGGGCGATGCGTTCTGTCTGGCCTGCGCATTTGTCTTCTCCATCCAGATCACGCTGGTGGCCCACTATGTCAGTCTGGTGGACGGAGTGAGGCTGGCGGTCGTGGAATTTCTCACATCGTCCGCAATCGGGTTCGTCCTGATGCTGCTGTTCGAACACCCGCAGATGGAATCTATCCTGAAGGCAGCGTGGCCGCTCCTCTATCTCGGTGTCCTGAGTTCAGGTGCTGCCTACACGCTTCAGATCATAGGCCAGCGGGGGCTGAATCCGACGCTTGCATCGCTGATCATGAGTCTGGAATCTGCCATCTCCGCACTCGCCGGATTCCTCTTCCTGCACCAGACTCTGACTCCCAGGGAGCTGTTCGGGTGCGCTCTGATGGCCGCGGCGATCGTGCTGGCCCAGCTGGTGTAGGGATGATATAGTTCAGGAACCCGCCGCCGGCCCGGTGCGCTGCTTGTATTCCTTGCGGGATGGTGATAGGATGAGTGCGAAAAGGGAGGCATGGTTGGATGAAGAAGCAGATGAATATGAAGCTTGTTGTCATCGTTCTGAATAAGACAGAATGTCTGGAGGCTCTGCTGGAGGAGTTTGCGAAGCGCCACCTGCAGGGAGCGACGATACTTGAATCCCGCGGCATGATGCAGGAGCTTTCGGATGAGCCGGAAATGGAGTTCCTGTTTTCCCTCAGGCACATCCTGAATCCGCATCACCGGGAGAACCGGACGATCTTCATGGTCGCCTCCGAGTCAAAGGTTCCGGTTATTGTCGATGCGGTCAATAAGGTGACGGGCGGACTGGAGAAGGGAGACACAGGGATCCTGTTTACGCTTCCGGTTGATTCCCTGATCGGATTTGAGGTGAAAGAATCATGAGTCTGTCGCTGAATGTTCTCATGCAGCTCGGGATTATGATCCTGGCGGGGATGTTTATGGGGCGGATGATGAAGCACATCAGGCTTCCCAACGTCACAGGGTACCTGCTTGCGGGACTCCTGCTCGGCCCTTATTTTCTTCCCGCGCTCGGCTGCAGATTTTCTATTCTGTCGGAGAGCTTTGTCTCCGGAATCGGCATTATATCGGAGGTCGCGCTGGGCTTCATCGCGTTCTCCATCGGGAATGAGTTCCGGCTTTCCTACTTTCGGAAGGTCGGTGCAGCGCCTCTGATCATCGCGTCGATGGAATCGCTGCTTGCGGTGGTGGTCGTCGTTCTGGCACTGATTCTGACCAGACATGATCCGGCATTTTCTCTTGTTCTGGGGTCGATCGCGGCTGCGACGGCACCCGCCGCAACCATCATGGTCATCAACCAGTACCATGCAAAGGGCCCGGTGACAACCACCCTTCTTTCGGTTGTGGCGATTGATGACGCGACTGCGCTGATCCTGTTTTCCGTCTCCGCGGCGATTGCCTCGGGCATGACGGGAAGGGCATCGAATCCCGTTCTGGCGGTTCTGATTCCTGTCGGACAGATCCTGGCCGCTCTTGGGATTGGCGCGGTCCTTGGATTCCTGCTTCTGATTCCGATGAAGTTTTTCCATAAGAAGAGCAACCGTCTGGCACTGATCAGCGGATTTCTCTTCCTTGCGATCGGAATCGCGGATCTGACCGGCCTGAGCTCTCTGATGCTGTGCATGGCATTTGGCGCGGCAGTGGCTAACCTGAGTTCTGAATCCGACCAGATCCTGTCAATCGCCCAGAGCATCACTTCGCCGGTGTATATTCTGTTCTTTGTCGCCTCCGGAGCCGCCCTGCAGGTGGGAGTTTTGAAAACGGTCGGGCTCATCGGGGCAGTTTACATCATCGGAAGAGCTGTCGGAAAGCTGTCCGGCGCATGGCTTGGCTCCCGCATGGCTCGTCTGGAGCCGTCTGTAGGAAAATACCTTGGTCCGTGCCTGCTTCCCCAGGCAGGTGTTGCCATCGGTCTGACCCTGCTTGCGGGTCGCGTCGTCCCGGAGTACGCGCCCACGATCCGGGCTGTCGTCCTCGCCGGCACCCTGGTCTACGAGATCATCGGCCCCGGCATCACAAAGCTGAGCCTGACACGCGCGGGAGAGATCCGATAAAATTTTTGTGGGAAATGAAATCCACCGCCTTGATTTTCCCCTGAAAGCATGATAGAGTAAAGTCAGATAAAAACCAAAAAGAAGGGCAAAGCAGCTGAAAAGCTGTGACGCAAAGCTAAAGGGCCTTGGAACGAATGTGGAGTGTTCTGTGGCAGCCAGTTACCGGTGATCCTGCCGTAAAGGATTTTTTCTCTGATAAGCCACCAAAAAGGCTGACGGATTCGGGCGGTAACTGCGATAGTGCCGGACTCTTTCGTTGAGCGCCTTCCGGGTGGTTTTTTATCAGGGTAAGTTTATTTATATATATTGTTTTTTAAGCAGTGGGTCGGGAACTGCCGCAATTCCATCTGCGGCGGTTCCCGGGTGGAGAAGAGTTTTCAGAACAGCAGTGCTTTGGCATTGGAGGAAGTATATGAAGATCATTCAGAGAAAACTACTTCTGATTGCGGTGCTTCTGGTTGCTGTTGGGATGATGCTGGGAGTTTCCGGCGCGGCTCAGGCAGCCACGAAGAATCTGAAGACGAAGACCATAAAAGCAGGCAAGTCTGTCAACCTGAAGGTGAAGGGGGAGGCAGACTGGGCAATTTCGAATACGCAAGTTGCCAACATGACGGTGCTGAATGCCAGTACGGCGAAGGTGACCGGGAAGCAGGCAGGAACGACCCAGATTACTGCAAGGGTCGGCGACACGATGTACAGGGCGACCATCAAGGTCAAGGCTGCCGCGAAGACCTCAGGCGGCGGTTCCAGTTCCGTGGAGACGCTCAGCAGCTCGCCGGTTCCCGGATCCAGCGATACGGCATATATCACGAATACCGGCCAGGAGGTGGTCGGCCATTTCGATGACGCCTTTGCGAACGACATCGTCGCGAGAACCAATTCCTACCGTTCCTCCAATGGAGCGTCTTCCCTGGGTTCGAAATCAGTCCTCACGCAGGCGGCGCGCACCAGAGCGGTTGAGTCGGTGATTAATTTCAGCCATACCAGGCCGAACGGGAAGACTTACTACAGTGTCGGCGGTACGCCTCCCAGTTACAAGGATTCTCCTGTCTATGGAGAGAACCTGGCATATGGCTATATGAATGCCGGCGAGACCATGGACGCGTGGATTGCATCAACGCAGGGACACCGGGAGAACCTGGTCAGAAGTTCCTTCAACTCGATCGGAGTCGCGGTGTTCTGGGCCAAGCAGAGCAACGGAGGTTACACTGCTTATATCGCCCAGGAATTCGGTTCCTGACTGTCGCTGTCCTGAACAGGCGGCCGTACGGGCAGAATTACATGGAAAATATGGCGCCGGAATCTTCGTTCCGGCGCTTTCTGTAGACATTTCTCATCTATTACAGCGGTCCTTCCGCCACAGACACTCTCTGACATCGGAACAGTTCTGAAAAACCACCAGCCCCCTATTCCTGATCCTCAAGGATATGCTCCACACCCATATTCAGGATCATCTCCACATGCTCGTCATCCAGTGAATAGTAGATGGTCTTTCCGTCCCGGCGGGATTTCACCAGTTTGGAAGCCTTGAGGGTGCTCAGCTGGTGGGAGATCGCGCTCTGCGTCATGTCAAGCTCCCGGGAGATCTCACTGACACAGCACTCATTCTCAAGAAGGACACACAGGATGCGGATCCTGGTCTTATCCCCAAACATCTTGTAGAGCTCGCTGAGCTGGGAGAACATCTCCCCGGTCATTTTTCCAGACAGCACAGGTGCCTCCTTTCCTGAACCCATCCGCGTTTCTCATTTTCTATCCTACCAAACTGTGAACGATCCGGTCAAGCGTGAAGACCCGGCGCCCCGCCACCCCCGCTGCTGCGCAACCGCCTCTGCGAGACACCATAGCGGGAGCGGGCACTGGTGGCTCACAGAGGCGGTTGCGCAACGGCGGGGGTGGCGGGGCGTGACTTGTAAACCGCCCGCAGTTGCAGGAAACGCGGTTGAGAGCAGGGCTCCATGATGTTATAATAGATCAATACTTTAGTGTTCACTCCCGCAGCCGGGCAGGGGAAAGAGAGGTTACGCGACATGACACTGGCACAGCTTCTGGAAAAAGTGGATTATGAGCTGCTTCAGGGCAGCGCGGATACAGAGATCAGCGCAATCGTCAATGACTCCCGCAAGGTGAAGGCAGGCTGTGTCTTCCCGTGCATCCGGGGAACATCCTTTGATGGACATAAGTTTGCCGCGGATGTAGCGGCTAAGGGTGCGGCGGCGATTGTGGCTGAGGAGAAGGTCGACGTGCCGCAGGGAGTCACCCTGGTCATTGTGAAGGATACCCGGATTGCGATGGCACGCATGGCCTGCGCCTGGTTCGGATACCCGGCACAGAAGCTGAAGATGATCGGCATCACCGGGACAAAGGGAAAGACCACGACTACCTACATGATCAAGGGCATGCTGGAGGCGGCCGGGATAAAGACAGGCCTGATCGGGACCATCGAAACACTGATTGGAGACACGAAGATACCGAGCGCCAACACGACGCCGGAGTCCCTGATCCTGCAGGATTACCTGGCAAGGATGGTGAAGGCCGGATGCGGCGCGGTCGTGATGGAGGTCAGCTCCCAGGCACTGATGATGCACCGGGTGGAAGGGATCACATTTGATGTCGGCGTCTTCACGAATATCTCCGCAGATCACATCGGACCCGGGGAGCATTCTTCCTTTGAGGACTATATGGAATGCAAGAGCAGGCTCTTCCGGATGTGCCGGACCGGAATCGTGAACGGGGACGATATCCATACGAAGAGAATTCTGGAGGGGCACACCTGTGAGACAGAGACATTCGGCCTCAGCCCTTCGGATGACCTTTACGCGGAGGATATCCGCCTGGTGTCCCGCCCGGGTTATCTCGGAACCGGATTTGAGGTGAAGGGAAAAGCTGAGTTTCACGCGGAGACGGATATCCCCGGGAAGTTTTCCGTGTACAATGCACTCTGCGCGATTGCGGTGTGCAGGCATTTCGGCGTGGAGGAGGAGCAGCTGAGAAAAGCACTTCGCGATGTAAAGGTGCGGGGCCGTGTGGAGATGGTGAAGGTCAGCGATGAATTCACGTTTCTGATCGATTACGCCCACAACGCGATGGCTCTCGAGAGCATCCTGACGACACTGAGGGAATACCATCCGGCGAGGCTGGTGACCGTGTTCGGCTGCGGCGGGAACCGCGCCAGAAGCAGGCGCTATGAGATGGGTGAGGTCTCGGGACGCTGCTCAGACTTTACGATCATCACATCGGACAATCCGCGGTATGAGGATCCGGAAGCCATCATGGATGACATCGAGACAGGGATCCGGAAGACAAACGGGAAGTATATCCGGATCACAGACCGCAAGGAAGCGATCCGCGAGGCAATCCATTCAGGCAGGCCGGGGGACGTGATCGTGCTTGCCGGCAAGGGACATGAGGATTACCAGGAGATCTGCGGGAAAAAGTACCCCATGGATGAGAGGGTCCTGATCGCGGAGGTCCTGGAGGAAGACAGAAAGGGATGAGATACGCGGATGTGGTCGTCGATATCACGGCGAAGGCACTGGACCGGCCGTTCCAGTACAGGATTCCGCCGGAGCTGGAGCCGGAGGTGGAGGAGGGGGTCATCGTAGAGGCACCCTTCGGGAACGGAAACCGGATGATCACAGGATACGTCCTGTCCCTGTCCGACCAGCCGAAGCTGGACGAAGAAAAGATCAAGCAGATCAGCGCCGTGGTCACCAGGCTTTCCGACGAGGAAAAACGACTCACCTCCCTTGCGGTGTGGATCCGCAACCGCTATGGCTCGTCTCTTGCATCTGCCATGCGGACGGTTCTTCCCGCGCGCAGGAAAACGACCGTGAAGCAGAAAAGGGTAGTCTGCCTGGCTGTCCCGAAGGAGGACGCGGAAAAGGAGAGGGACCAGATGCGCTCCCGCCATCAGTCTGCGCGCCTGCGCCTGATGGAAGCTCTGATCGGGGAGGAGTGCCTTCCCTATGAGGTGTGTACCGGAAAGCTGCATGTCACGGGAGCCGTCATCCGCGCACTGGCGCAGAAGGGGCTTGTCCGGATCGAGCGGACGAGAGTCTACCGCAATCCGGCGCTGAGCGGGGCATTTCTCCACGATGAAGTAGAGCTGAATGAGGAACAGAAAAACGCTGTGCAGCGCATCCTGTCCGGCATCAGCCAGAAGCCGGACAGCTGCTTTCTGATCCAGGGAGTAACCGGCAGCGGGAAGACAGAGGTATATATTGAGCTCACTTCCCGGATGGTTTCACAGGGAAAACAGGCAATCGTCCTGATTCCGGAGATCGCACTGACTTATCAGACTCTGATGCGTTTCTACCACCGGTTCAGCGGAAGAGTGTCCGTGATCCATTCGAAGATGAGTCCGGGAGAGAAGCAGGATCAGTTTGACCGCGCAGCCCAGGGGGACCTGGATGTCATGATCGGCCCGAGGTCTGCGCTGTTCACCCCGTTTCCGAACCTTGGGATCATCATCATCGATGAGGAACATGAGGAGAGCTACCGGAGTGAGCAGTCTCCCCGCTACCATGCCAGGGAAGTGGCCATGCGGAGGGGCGCTATCGAGGGGGCCGGCGTGGTGCTCGGTTCCGCGACGCCGTCCATGGAGGCTTCCTTCGCGGCAAGGAACGGGGCGATCGGCCTGATCCGCCTGGAAAAAAGGGCGCGTGCCTCCTCCCTTCCCCGGACACAGATCGTGGACATGAGGCGGGAGATACCGGCACCGAACAGTCTGATCCTGAGTGACCCGCTGCAGGACGCCATGCGGGATACCCTCAGCAGGAAGGAGCAGATCATGCTCTTCCTGAACCGGAGAGGATATTCCGGGTCTGTCATCTGCGCCTCCTGCGGCCATGGGCTGCGTTGTCCCCACTGTGATGTCTCCCTGACCCTACACCGGGACAGGAGACTGGTCTGCCACTACTGCGGCCATACCGAGAGAATGCCGGATCGCTGCCCTGAATGCGGGAGCATATATCTGCGCACCTTCCGGTTCGGAACCGAGCAGGTGGAGGCACAGGTGAAACAGATCTTTCCGGATGCCCGGTGCCTTCGCCTTGACCGCGATACCGCTTCCGGGAAAGACTCGGAACTGAAGGTGCTGTCCGCTTTTGCCAGCCATGAGGCGGATATCCTGATCGGAACGCAGATGATCGTGAAGGGACATGATTTTCCGGATGTCACCCTGATGGGTGTACTGATGGCGGACCTGTCGCTGAACATCCCGGATTACTGCTCCGCCGAGCGGACATTCCAGCTGCTGACTCAGGCCGCCGGACGCGCCGGAAGAGCCGACAGGCAGGGACTGGTGCTGATCCAGACCTATATGCCGGAGCATTATGCGATCCGGTGCGCCGCCGCCCAGGACTATGATTCGTTCTATGAGAGAGAGATGGGGTTCCGCGAGGACGCGGGGTACCCGCCTGCAGGGGGCCTGGTCGCGGTCCACATGAGCTGCCCGGACAGGGAACATCTGATCCTCGCGGGGGGATATGTGAGAAGGTTCCTTGAGAAGGTGATCGGCGACGCTCCTGTCTCGATCCTGGGCCCTGCCGACGAGCCTGTTGCCAGGATCGCCGATGTGTGGCGGCAGGTGCTGTACCTGAAAGGCTCCTCAGGGGCAAGTCTTCGGAAGATCCGGGAATGGCTCGAAAAGTATATCGAGATTAATGAGGGGTTTTCGAGCATCGAGATCACCTATGAGACAACCATATAAGAAATGCGGAGGCAATGGAATGGCATTAAGGAAGATCAGGGAGTACGGAGATGAAATCCTGACGAAGAAATGCAGGGAAGTGAAGGATATGACGCCCAGGCTGAAGGAGCTTGTCGCGGACATGCTTGATACGATGTACCATGCGGAGGGTGTCGGCCTGGCTGCCCCTCAGGTAGGCGTGCTGAGGCGGATCTGCGTCATCGACATAGGGGAAGGGCCGATCGTACTGGTCAATCCGAAGATTGTCGAGCAGGACGGGGAGCAGGAGGGAAATGAGGGCTGCCTCTCCGTTCCGGGGAAAGCCGGTGTCGTCATCAGGCCGAACCATGTGATCGCCGAAGGGTTTGACGAGAACATGAACCCGGTCACGATCGAGGGGGAAGAGCTTCTTGCAAGGGCGATCTGCCATGAGCTGGATCATCTGGAAGGGATCATGTACACCACCCGTGTTGAGGGGGAACTTTTTGATACGGCCGATGAGGCGGAAGAGGGCGAAGAGAACGAAGAGAACGAAAAGGAGCAGTGATGGCATCCGTAGTGTTTATGGGAACCCCGGATTTCGCGGCGGGAATCCTGAAGTCGCTGATTGTTTCCGGACATGAGGTGAAGGCGGTATTTTCCCAGCCTGACCGTCCGAAGGGGCGCAAAGGGATCGTGCAGATGCCGCCGGTCAAGGAGCTGGCCCTGGAGCATCAGATTCCGGTCTTTCAGCCCCAGAAGATCCGTTCCGGGGAAAATGCTCTCCTGATCAGGGACATACGTCCGGACTTTATTGTCGTGGCCGCGTTCGGCCAGATCATCCCACAGGAAATCCTGGACATCCCTCCTTACGGCTGCCTGAATGTCCATGCGTCCCTGCTGCCCGCGTGGAGAGGGGCGGCACCGATCCAGTGGTCCATCCTGCAGGGCGACAGCATGACGGGCGTCACGATCATGCGCATGGACGCGGGACTGGACACTGGAGATATCATCCAGAAGCAGGAGGTTGAGATCCGCCCGGATGAGACGGGGGACAGTCTTTTCGAAAGGCTGATGGAAGCAGGAGAGGCGCTTCTTCCAAGGGCAATGGAGCAGATCCTGGATGGCAGCGCGGTGTATACGCCGCAGCCTCTTCAGAGCACGACTCCATACGCGAAGATGCTCACGCGGCAGTCCGGGCTTATCGACTGGAGCATGGACGCGGTGCAGATCGAACGCATGGTGCGGGCATACAATTCCTGGCCGGGGACGTATACCTTCCTTCATTCGAAGATGCTGAAGATCCTTCGCGCCGTTCCGGTGCCGGAGGAGAGGAGGACCGCTGTACCGGTGCCGGAAGAGAGGCAGACGGCCGGACAGGAGATGGTCTCATTCTCCGGCGGCAGGGCAGCCCTCCCCGGGGAGATCCTTCTCGCGAAGAAAGATGATCTGGTCGTAAAGACCGGCTCCGGAGCACTCCGGCTTCTGGAGGTGCAGCTGGAAGGAAAGAAACGGATGGAAGCGGGAGCATTTTTAAGAGGATGCCCCCTGCAGGCAGGAGACGTCCTGACACAGGAAAGGGTATAAGGATCTGCTTTTGGGGCAGATGAGGCTGACAGTCCAAAGTGTTTATGAGCTGATCACACGGCAGCTGCTGCGGGATCGTCGGGAAAAGATGTTGAAAAACCAGCATCTGTGATGAGGAACTATGACAGGAACGGTGAATCTGAGAGAGGTTGTTCTGGGCATCCTGATGGAGGTCACGGAGGGAGAGGCGTACAGCCATATCGTACTGAGCGATACGCTGGAAAAATACCAGTATCTCCCGAAGCGTGACCGTGCCTTTGTGTCCCGTGTGACGGAAGGGACGCTGGAAAACCTGATCCAGATCGATTATGTGATCGAGTGCTTCTCTAAGGTTCCGATTCATAACATGAAGCCGCTGATCCGCAATCTCCTGCGCATGAGCATTTACCAGCTGAAATATATGGACAGCGTTCCGGACAGCGCGGTGGTCAATGAGGCGGTGCGCCTTGCCCAGAAGAGGGGGTTCTACAATCTGAAGGGATTCGTGAACGGCGTGCTCCGCGCTGCGGCCAGGGATATGGACGAGATTGCGTGGCCTTCCGGGGAGGAGGATCCGTTGGAATACCTGTCCGTCAGCTATTCCATGCCGCAGTGGATCCTGCGAAAATGGCTGGAGCAGTTTTCCTTTGAGGAAGTGGAGGAGGTGTGCAGATCCTTCCAGGATGAGAAACCCGTTACCGTGAGGCTCCGTACGGAGCATGTCTCCCGGGAGGAGATCATCGCTTCACTCAGGGAGGAGGGATGCGAAGTCACGCAGCACCCCTATCTGGACTATGCTGTGCGGATCTCAGGCTACAATTACCTGATGGCCCTGACCGCTTTCCGGCAGGGATGGATCTATGTGCAGGATGTCAGCTCCATGCTCGTGTCGGAAATCGCGGCGCCGAACTGGGGAGATTACTGCATCGATGTCTGCGCGGCACCCGGCGGGAAGAGTGTGCACCTGGCGGATAAGCTCAAGGGAAGCGGATATGTGGAGGCGCGGGACAAGAGCGAGGATAAGGTCGACATGATGCAGTCGAACATCGAGCGCCTCAGGATCATCAATGTGGTGGCGGCGCTTCAGGATGCCACGGTATTCGACCAGAAATCCTTCCACAAGGCGGACATCGTCCTGTGCGACGTCCCCTGCTCCGGGTTGGGCGTGATCGGGAAGAAACAGGATATCCGGTACCGGATGAATCCGACCAGGCAGGAGGAACTGGTGCGGATCCAGAGGAGGATTCTGTCGGTATCCCAGAATTATGTGAAGCCGGGAGGCGTGCTGATCTATTCCACCTGCACGATCGGGGCGGATGAGAACCAGATGAACCTGAAGTATTTCCTCGAGAACTTTCCGTTCCGCCTGGAGTCCATCGACCCGTACATTCCGCAGCAGCTTCGGTGCAGGACCAGCGCGGGCGGCTATCTGCAGCTGCTTCCGGGGGTGCATGACACGGATGGGTTCTTTCTTGCGAGGCTGAAGAGAAACGATGAGTGACGAAGGGAGAACTCCGGAAGCATCTGTCAAAGATGAGAAGCGGATGCCGGGAATGTCAGCCGGAGAATCGGGGCATACGCCGGGAATATCAGATGGAAAGTCAGAACAGATGTCTGTAACGTCAGGCCTGGATCCGGAGTATACCTGCAAAACGGACATCCTCTCCCTCACCCGCTCTGAGCTGGAGAGTCGGATGGAGCAGGAGGGACAGAAGCGTTTCCGCGCGGGGCAGATCTATGAGTGGCTCCATGTGCGCCATGTCCGTACCTTTGATGAGATGACAAATCTTCCGAAGGCGCTGCGGTGCGGCCTTGACGAGGGGTACCGGATCATGTCTCTGGAACCCCGGCAGGTGCTGACTTCCCGGATTGACGGAACGAAGAAATACCTCTTCGCCCTGGAGGACGGAAATGTAATCGAGTCTGTCCTGATGCGGTATGCCTACGGCCTGAGCGCCTGCATTTCCTCCCAGGTGGGATGCAGCATGGGATGCAGGTTCTGCGCGTCGACGATCGGCGGGAAAATACGGAACCTGAGAGCGTCGGAGATGCTCCTCCAGGTGACGGAAATGTCCAGGGACGCGGGTGAGCGGATCAGCCATGTGGTGATCATGGGCAGCGGCGAGCCGCTGGATAACTATGAGAACCTGGTGCGCTTTCTCAAGATCATGGGGGATCCGAAGGGCGAGTGCCTGAGCCTTCGTGACATCACCGTGAGCACCTGCGGAATCGTGCCGGGCATCTATCGTCTGGCAAGCGAGCATCTTCCCGTGACGTTGGCGCTTTCCCTGCATGCCCCGTGTCAGGAGAAGAGAGAGAGGCTGATGCCAATTGCCAGAAAGTATCCGCTCGGCGAGGTGATCGACGCGGTGAGGGCGTACTTTGAAAAAACCGGACGCAGGATCACGTTTGAGTACAGCTGTGTGGAAGGCGAGAACACCTCGCCGGACGATGCCCGGATGCTTGCGGACCTTGTAAGCGGGATGAACTGCCATATCAACCTGATCCCGGTCAATCCGGTCACGGAGAGATCCTTCCGCCGTCCGAACCGCGCGAAGATCGAAGCATTCCGCGGTATGCTTGAAAAAAGAGGAATATCTGTTACTATTAGGAGAGAAATGGGGCGTGATATCAACGGAGCATGCGGCCAGCTGCGCCGGAGCTATCTTTCGCCTGAAGAGTGATCTGGGCCCTGGCACGTCGACTGACGACAACGCAGCAGAGGCGGATTCAGACAGGCAGATTTTAGTCAGAGTGTCAGAAGAGACCAGACCGTGTGATGAGCAGAACCGGTTATTAAGGAAGCGGGCATGGAGTCCTACGCACAGACAGATGTCGGATTAAAACGGAATAGTAATCAGGACTTTGTCTACGCGTCCGACCACAGGATCGGCGCGCTGGAGGGACTGCTGATTGTCGCGGACGGCATGGGTGGACAGGCCGCCGGCGACCTTGCTTCGCGCCTGTGTGTCGAGGCGATGGTGGATACCATCGAGGGCAGTGCGGACCGGGGGACGGTAAGGATTCTGGCAAAGGCGATCCGCGCGGCGAACCAGGCGGTGGTCCAGAGGGCCGCGTCGGATCCGCAGCTTGAGGGGATGGGAACGACGCTCGTTGCCGCCGCACCGGATCACAGCAGCCTGTATGTGGCGAACGTCGGGGATTCGAGACTTTATATCGTCGACGACGACCGGATCGAGCAGATCACGCACGACCACTCACTTGTGGAGGAGATGGTCCGGGCGGGAAAGCTCAAACCGGAGCAGGCCAGAAACCACCCGAAGAAAAACATCATCACCCGCGCCATCGGCGAGGAGGGGGATCCTCAGATTGACTTTTTTGATGTGGCCCTGAACCGGGGCGACATCGCTTTGCTGTGCTCGGACGGACTGACGAACATGGTTGAGGACGCGCAGATTTTCCGGATCATACATGCAAGCGAAAACCTGCAGGAAGCCGGGAAGAAACTGATTGACGCCGCGAATCGTGCCGGCGGGAAAGACAATATCTCGGTCGTCCTGGCACGCTTCTGAATATGGATTACTTATGCTTCCTGCTGGAACAATCGAAGGAAAAGACAGGAAAGATGTATAAGCCTGAGAAATAGACAACAGTGGACGAGGGAACTGATTCTATCGCAACAAGGAGTTTTTCATGCTGAATGCAGGCGATTTTCTTCAGAATCGATATGAGATAATCAATTGCATAGGGTCCGGCGGAATGGCGGATGTCTTTCGTGCGCGCGATCACAAGCTGAACCGCTTCGTTGCGATCAAAGTGCTGAAGGCAGAGTTCAGGAGTGACAAGGAATTTGTGTCCAAATTCCGGGTGGAGGCGCAGGCCGCTGCGGGACTGGCTCATCCGAATATCGTGAATGTATACGACGTCGGCGATGAGAACGGGGTGTACTTTATCGTGATGGAGCTGGTCGAAGGCATCACACTGAAGACATACATCCTGAGCAAGGGAAAGCTGTCCGTCCGCGAGGCGACCGGCATAAGCCTGCAGGTTGCGTCCGGTCTGGAGGCGGCGCACAACAACGGTATCATCCACAGGGATGTGAAGCCGCAGAACATCATCATTTCCACGGACGGGACCGCGAAGGTTGCGGATTTCGGAATCGCAAGGGCGGCCAGTTCGGATACGATCAATTCAAATGTCATGGGTTCCGTGCACTACAGTGCTCCGGAACAGTCGCGCGGCGGATTCTCTGACGCCAAGAGCGATATCTATTCGCTCGGAATCACCATGTATGAGATGCTGACGGGAAGGGTGCCGTTTGATGGGGACTCCACGGTCGAGGTCGCGCTGAAACATCTGCATGAGGAGATTATTTCTCCGCGGGACATCATCCCGGACCTGCCCCGTGCAATTGAGCAGATCATTTTAAAATGCACACAGAAGAGTCCGGACCGGCGTTATCAGAGCATGTCTCTGCTGATCCGTGACCTGAAGGAATCTCTGGTGAATCCGAACGGAGATTTTGTCCGGTTTGCCTCCGAGAACCCCAGCGGGGCGACACACAAGTATTCCCGGGAGGATCTGGAGGAGATCAACCGCCGCTCCCAGGACGGCGAGGCATGGCCCGGGCTGTTCGACGGATCCTATGACGGGCGGATGAACTATCCCCCGGAGGAGGAGCCTCTGGATGACGATGAATACTACGGCGGCTATCCGGATGAATTTGACGCGGAGGATTATGAGGAGCCGGGCAGAAGAGGAAAACGCCAGGGAAAGAAGGCAGCTACGTCCGAGAAGATCGTGACCGTGATCTCGATTGTGGTCGCTGTTGCCATCGGCCTTCTGATTCTGTATCTGATTCTTCATACCTTTGATGTTTTCGGGCCGGGCGGCAGCGGGAACATGACGGAGGCCATCAACGGCAGCGCCCAGAATGCCTCTTCGCAGCAGGTTGCCGTACCGGATCTTCTCGGCAGGACGGAGAATGAGGCACAGGCGCTTCTGAAGGAGAACGGCCTGGGCTACAAATATCTGGGCGAGATGAGTTCGAATGAATACGCGAACGGACTGATCGCGGAACAGAGCATGGATCCGGGAACAATGGTCGACAGGAACACCCGGATCGGATACATGATTTCCATCGGTTCCGCGCAGGCCCTTACCGTTCCGGATCTGACGAACAAGCAGCAGGCGGACGCGGAGCAGGCGATCACAAGCATGGGACTTCTGGTTTCGGTGGACAATACCCGTTACAGCGACACGGTTGAGGCGGGGCACGTTATCACGACGAACCCGGGAGCGGGCTCCACAGTGCATGAAGGGGATACGGTCTCTCTGTATATCAGCCAGGGTCAGGATTCCCAGTCGGTCAAGGTTCCCGATACACAGGGAAAATATAAGGATGACGCGGTCACGATGCTGACCAACTCAGGACTCTATGTCTATGTGGCAAACGAGCCCAGCGATACGGTTCCCCAGAACCTGGTCATCAGGCAGGATCTGCCTCCGGGTTCCAGTGTACAGACCGGATCCTCCATCACGATTACTGTGTCCACGGGACCGGAGAACGAGATCGTGATTAACCCGGACCAGACAGTTGACGCGAATACCCAGAACGCAGACAGCAAATGGATGTGCTACGCGCAGCTTCAGGAGCCGACGGACTTTACCGACGGAAGCTATGTGCGCATCGTGCTGTCCCAGAACGAAAATGAGACGCAGGTATATGAAGGAAACGCCACTTTCCCGTATCTTCTGAATGTGGAGGGGATACCCGGCGTATCCACAGGCACTGCCTATGTGTACCTGTATGACGATTACGGCAATGTCCTCTCGACCACGCGGTATGACGGCATCGAATTCTATGAGCAGTGACCGGGGCGGCAGAAACAGTGGCCGGATGGATCCAGGCCGCGGCCATATTGATATGACCGGCAGCCGGAATGGTATGGGCGCAGACCGGACAGGAAAGATCATACGCTCCGTCGGGGGATTCTATTTCGTCTACTGCCATGAGGACGCGCAGACTTACCAGTGCAGGGCACGAGGGATCTTCCGGAAAGACAGCTTTAAACCGCTCACCGGGGACGACTGTACCTTTCGCCTGACAAAAGCGCAGGACGTAGAGGGGTATGTCGAGACGATTGCTGAGCGCCGCAATCAGCTGATCCGTCCGCCGGTGGCGAACGTGGACCAGGCGCTGGTGCTGTTCGCGTTTGCCAGCCCGCAGCCGAATGTGTCGCTGCTCGACCGCTTCCTGATCGAGATGAAGCGACAGCAGATTCCGGCGGTGGTCTGCTTTAACAAGAGCGACCTTGTGGATGAGGGCAGGAGGCAGACGCTGACGAAGGCATATCATCTTGCCGGATATCAGGTCCTGACCGTAAGCATTCTGAAGGACGAGGGGCTTGAACAGATCCGGGAGCTGATGCGGGGGAAGACGACGGTCCTGGCGGGACCGAGCGGAGTGGGCAAAAGCTCGCTGACAAACCGGCTCTGCCCGTCGGCAAAGATGGAGGTCGGAGATCTCTCCCGGCGCACGGAGCGTGGGAAGCAGACGACCCGGCACGCGGAGCTGTTCTCAGCAGGGGATCATACCTTCTTTTTTGACACGCCCGGTTTCTCGAGCCTGGAGCTGCGCGGGATCGGAAGGGAAGAGATCAAATCCTTCTTCCCGGAGTTCTCAGAGTTTGAACCCGGGTGCCGCTTCCAGGGCTGCATGCACATCCATGAGCCGGACTGCGGTGTCAAGCAGGCCATCGAGGAGGGACTTATCAGCCGGGAGAGGTATGACAGCTACCTGCAGCTGGTTGAGGAAGTGTCGGCTGCGCGGAGATATTAATAGGAGGATCACAATGGAATACTATATTGCCCCGTCGATTCTTTCCGCTGATTTTAAACATCTGGGAGAAGACATCCTGGCAGTAAAGCGCTGCGGCGCGAAGATTCTGCATTTTGACGTGATGGACGGAATGTTTGTGCCGAGCATATCCTTCGGGATGCCGGTGCTCAAGTCGATCCGCCCCCTGACCGATATGTTCTATGACGCCCACCTGATGGTGCAGGATCCGGGACGATATGTGAAGGATTTTGCCGACGCGGGAGCGGACGGGGTCACGGTGCATGCAGAGGCCTGCCTGCACCTGGATCGTGTGCTGGCGGATATCCATGACAAGGGAATGAAGGCAGGCGTCGCGCTCAATCCCGCGACACCCCTGAGCGTGCTGGATTATGTGTATGACAAGGCGGACATGATCCTCCTGATGACGGTCAATCCGGGGTTCGGCGGCCAGAAGCTGATCCCTGCCGTCCTGGACAAGATCACCCGGCTTCGCGCGATACTGGATGAGAAGGGGCTTTCCACCCATATCCAGGTGGATGGCGGAGTCCATGACGAAACGATCGACCTGGTGGTGAAAGCGGGAGCGAATGTGATCGTGGCCGGATCGGCAGTCTTTGGGGAGAACATCGAGGAGCGGTACAGAAAACTGGCCGGACATCTGCCGGAACGGGCGTGACGCGTTTCCTATAATTCTAAACAGCAGGGGATCTGCGATATGAACGAATATGCGATTATCATAGCGGGGGGCAGAATCGACGAGGATTTTGCCCTCTCTTTTCTGTCTTCAGCCATTGAGGGACCTCAGAAGCCGCTGCTGATCGCGGCGGACCGGGGCCTGATGTTTCTGGACCGGCATGGTTTCATGCCGGATCTGATCGTGGGAGACTTCGATTCTGTCCGGGAGGGCTTCAAAGAACAGTATCAGCACACCCACCCTGGAGCAGAGATTCTGGAATTCAGCTGGGAGAAAGACTATACGGATACCGAGATCGCTGCCAGGAAGGCGGTAGAGAGAGGCTGCCGCCGGATTGACTTCCTCGGGGTAACCGGGACGAGATTTGATCACATGATCGGTGCCGTCCAGGTGCTCGCCATGCTTCTCGACAAAGGCGTCGAAGGGCGGATCCTGGATCCCTGCAACCGGATTACGATGCACCGGAAGGGATTCCGGATCCGGAAGGAGGAGCAGTGGGGGAAATATATCTCCTTCTTTTCCTGGGGCGGCGAAGTGAGGGGAGTGACGCTGAAAGGAGTTCATTTTCCATTGACCGGCGGCACGATCAGCTGCTCTGAGACAATCGCCATCTCGAACGAGATCGAGGAAGAAGAAGCGGAGGTGACATTCGCGGAGGGGAGGCTCCTTATGGTGGAGTCAAAGGACACTCCGTGAGCCCTGGCTATGTGAATGATTTTTCACATGTGTTATCGAAAGAATAGTTGCTCACACAGCAAACGCCGTGGGATCGTCGAGAGCAGATGTTGAAAAACCAATTTCTGTGATGAGACCGGCAAGAATCATAAGGAGAGGAGTATGGGACTGTTTTCCGGAAAGCAGAAGAAGGAAACAAGACAGGGATTCTTCTCAAAAGGCTCTCAGAGGGTGGAAAAACCTGAGTTTGACAAAGAGAGGGAATATCCGGTTGTCCGGTGCAGTATCTGCAACGGCGAGCAGGTGGCAGGATTCAAAGACCGGAGCACAGGACATTTCAGGGAGTACAGCCTGATCCGCAGCGCGCAGGAACTGGAGGAGTTCCGAATGCTGTGCGGCGTGGAACAGGTTCCGAAGGAGTACTGACAAAAAGGGCTTTCATGTGATATTCTTTCTAAAGCAGACTCTACTGTATGACAAATGAACCAGAAGAGAGTCTGCCGGAGAGAAAACAGAAGGAGACAGAAGAAAGATGAAATTAGGAATCCTGGGGCTGCCGAATGTCGGCAAGAGCACCCTTTTCAATTCACTGACGAAGGCCGGCGCGGAGTCGGCCAATTATCCGTTCTGCACCATCGATCCGAACGTAGGCGTGGTGGCGGTGCCGGATGAGAGGCTGAAGCTCCTGGGGGATCTTTACAGCTCGAAGAAGATTACGCCCGCGGTGATCGAGTTTGTCGACATTGCAGGACTGGTGAAGGGCGCTTCGAAGGGAGAGGGTCTCGGGAACCAGTTTCTTGCAAATGTCCGCGAGTGTGACGCCCTGGTGCATGTCGTGCGCTGTTTTGAGGATCCGAACGTCGTGCATGTGGACGGCAGCATAGATCCGGTCCGCGATATTGAGACGATCGACCTGGAGCTGGTCTTCGCGGATCTCGAAGTGCTCGAGCGCAGGATGAGCAGGCTGGGACGGTCTGCAAGAAATGATAAGGACGCCGCGGCGGAGCTTGCGATGCTGCAAAGACTCAGGGCCCACCTCGAGGAGGGGAAGGCCGCTTCCTCCTTTGAACGAAAGGGAGACAGTGAGGAGGCATGGTTTGCCGAATACAACCTGCTGACCGCAAAGCCTGTGATCTTCGCGGCAAACGTGGCGGAAACGGACGCGGCAGATGACGGGGCTCAGAATCCCCATGTACAGGCGGTCCGCTCCCACGCGGCAGATGTGAATGCGGAGGTGTTTGTCGTCTGCGCTCAGATCGAGGAGGAGATCTCCGAGCTGGATGATGATGAGAAGCAGATGTTCCTTGAGGATCTGGGACTGAAGGAATCCGGCCTCGACAAGCTGATCAGGGCAAGCTACAGTCTGCTCGGACTGATGAGCTTTCTGACCGCCGGTGAGAAAGAAACCAGGGCCTGGACGATTAAGAAGGGCACGAAGGCACCTCAGGCCGCAGGGAAGATCCACACGGATTTTGAACGGGGTTTCATCCGGGCAGAGGTTGTCAATTACAGAGATCTTCTGGACTGCGGCTCCCTTGGCGCCGCCCGCGAGAAGGGAATCGTCCGCCTGGAAGGAAAAGAGTATGTGGTTCAGGACGGGGACGTGATCCTGTTCCGGTTCAACGTCTGAGAAGGGATCAGCGATGTCGATCGGGTTTCCGAATCTGGGGATTCAGTTTGACCATGTCATCCGCACGGTCAGTGTGTTTTCATTTTCTATTGCCATCTATGGTATTACGATGGCGCTCGGGATCCTGGGAGGACTGCTCGTGGCTTCCTGGACTGCGAAGAAAACCGGGCAGAATCCGGACGATTACACGAACATCGCCCTGCTCGGGATCGTGCTCGGGCTGCTCGGGGCACGCATCTATTATGTTGTGTTCAGCTGGGATTACTACCGCCTGCATCCGGGCGAGATCCTGGACTTTCGGGGCGGCGGCCTTGCCCTCTTCGGGTCTTTAATCGGGGCGGTAGCGGCAGTCCTGATCTACTGCAGATGGAAGAAGCTGAGCATCCCCCTGGTGCTGGACACGGCCTGCCTGGGGATGGTGACCGGGCAGATCATCGGACGCTGGGGGAACTTCTTCAACCGGGAAGCGTTTGGGGAATACACCGACAATCTGCTTGCCATGCGCCTTCCTCTTGCCGATGTGAGGGCGGATGCAGTGACAGAGCTCATGCATGAGCATGAGGTGGTGATTGACGGGGTGACTTATATTCAGGTTCATCCGACGTTCCTGTACGAATCCCTGTGGAACCTCGCTGTTCTGGCGGTCCTGATGGCGCTCACGCTCAAAAGGAAGAAGCGTTTTGACGGAGAGATCTTTCTGCTGTATCTCCTGCTCTACGGGATCGGACGGATCTGGATCGAGTCTCTCAGGACTGACCAGCTCCTCATTCCGGGGACGCAGATCCCGGTGTCACAGGTTCTGGCGGCAGTTCTTGCAGTCGTCTCGGCGGTATTGATTCTGGTGCTGCGCAGGAAACATTGCAGCAGAGAGAGGGAAGGACATACATAATGGCTGTAACAGACGTAGGAATCGACCTTGGTACTTCCAGCATCCTGGTATATGTGCGCGGCAGGGGTGTCGTCCTGAAGGAGCCGTCCGTGGCTGCGTACGACAGGGATGAGGACAAGATCCGCGCCATCGGAGAGGAGGCGCGCATACAGCTCTCCCGAGCGGCCGGGAACCTGACGCAGATCCAGCCTCTGGAAAATGGCATCATCGCAGACTATGTGGTCACGGAGCAGATGCTCCGCTATTTTATCCAGAAAGCGGTCGGGCGGCTGTCCTTCCGGAAGCCGCGCGTGAGCATCTGCGTTCCTGTGGGCCTGACACAGGTGGAGCGGCAGGCGGTGGAGGATGCGGCTTACCAGGCAGGCGCCAGGGATGTCCACATGGTGGAGGAGCCGGTCGCGGCGGCCATCGGGGCCGGGATCGATTTCTCAAAGCCCTGCGGGAACATGATCGTGGACATCGGGGGCGGGAGCACAAATGTCGCGATCCTGTCCATGGACGGAATCGTGGTCAGCACTCATGTCAAGGTGGGCGGAAATGACTACGACGAGGCCATCATCCGTTATATCCGGAACCAGCTGGGTGTGGTGATCGAGAAGGCGGCAGCCGAAGAGATCAAGATGCAGGTTGGCACGGTTTATGAGCGCCCGGAGGAGAGATTCCTGGAATTCATCGGAAGGGATATCGAGACCGGTCTGCCCAAGAAGGTGAAGATCAGCTCCGAGGACTGCAGGCTTGCCTGCAGAGAGCTTACCGGACGGGTGGTCGAGGCGGTTCACAGTGTTCTGGAGAAGACACCGCCGGAGCTGGCCTCCGATGTGGTGAGCCGGGGAATCGTCCTGGTCGGCGGGGGCAGCCTGATCGACGGCCTGGAGGAGCTCCTGGAGTCGAGGACAGGGGTCAATGTGGTGAC
>ONVT01000165.1 GCA_900321365.1 uncultured Eubacteriales bacterium
CCGGTAGAGGAATTGATTCACCAATTATGAAAATATGCTATGATTACGGGAGAATGCCAGGAATCGAAAGGAGGTTTCCATGCTTCAGGAAATAATGCCTCACGTCTATCACAGTGAGTTTGCGAGAAAGAAACCTGCGGATGAAGACATTATGATTCTTCAGAAGGGGAGAAACGTGCTCCTGTCTGGCACTAAAGCGCCCGGCTCAGAGAACACATGGGCGCTTCCCACGATCGCTCAGATCAAAGTCATTTGCCCGGAGGCGGCAGAGAGTGCGTACTATCTGTTTTCCATCGACGGACAGGGCTACTATTCATCTGCCACAGACGTCAGGGAAAGAGAGCCTTTCTCCTGGCAGAGCGTGATGGTACTCAGAGAGGCCGGGCAGGATTATCATGCCTTCGGCGGAGCAGTCGGCTGGCAGCTGGCGAACTGGTATGACCTCCACCGGTTCTGCGGACGGTGCGGCAGGGAGACGGTTCATTCTGAACACGAGAGAGCGATCCTCTGCCCGGCATGCGGCAATGTCTGGTATCCCAGAATCTCACCGGTTGTCATCATCGCGATTACAGATGGTGACAGAATTCTGCTGACCCGGTATAACCGCAGCGGATACCGGAGGCATGCACTGGTTGCCGGATTCGTGGAGATCGGAGAGACGCTTGAGGACGCGGTACAAAGAGAAGTGATGGAAGAGGTCGGACTCAGGGTAAAGAACATCCGTTATATCGAATCACAGCCCTGGCCGTTCTCCTCATCGCTGATCGCAGGCTTTCAGGCTGACGTTGACGGCGATCCGACAGTCCATCTGAACACGGACGGCGGCGAGGAATTAGCCGGGGCTGTGTGGGTTGAGAGGGAAGCACTGATCATCGAGGACAGCAATGTTTCCCTCACCTGGGATATGATCCGCAGATTCAAGGCCGGGTCACTGTAACATTCACTTTAGCTTTCTTCTTTCCGCATTTGACTGTGATGACAGCAGTACCCGGATTCTTTGCGATCACAGTGCCGTCCGAAGTCACCACGGCAACGGATTTCTTTGAAGAAGAATACTTTATGGTTCCGTCAGCAGTGACAGGATTCGGGAGAGCATGGAGATTCCGGTTCTGTCCGGACTGGAGCGTAATCTGCTTTTCGGGAACCGTTACTCCTTTGAGGGGAACCTTCTTTTTCTGAATCTGGACAGGGAAGGTCACCGTGGCCTGGCTGGAGGTTCTGGCAGTGATTACAGCACTTCCGGTTTTCTTTCCGGCTGTAACCCTGCATGTGCCATCCGGCATTCCCTGTACAGTGAGAACCGAGGGATCCGAAGACTCCCAGGAAACGACGGAATCGTTCGCGCCAAGACCTGTCACCGCAATCGAATCAGAAGTATGCCCGATTTGAAGCGGAATGGTATAGCTGGCGTTAGCGCTGGGATGCGAATCCTCATACAGGGCAGCTTCCTGCACGGTATTCTGGCCTGTGCCCTCCGAAGCTGCCGGCGGAGCCGGCGCAGGAGCAGCGGCTGGCGCGGCGGACGGAGCAGATCCCTGCGCCGCATTCCGGGCAGCCTCTTCCTCGGCTTTCTTTCTGGCTTCCTCCTCGGCCTTCTTCCTGGCTTCCTCCTCGGCCTTCTTCCTGGCTTCCTCCTCGGCCTTCTTCCTGGCTTCCTCCTCAGCCTTCTTCCTGGCTTCTTCCTCGGCTTTCTTTCTGGCCTCTTCCTCAGCCTTCTTTCTGGCTTCCTCCTCAGCCTTCTTTCTGGCCTCTTCCTCGGCTTTCTTCCTGGCCTCTTCCTCAGCCTTCTTTCTGGCTTCCTCCTCAGCCTTCTCCTTCTCTTCTTCCGCCCGTTTCCTCGCTATGTGTTCGGATACTTTTGAGACCTGGTTGTTCGGCGCACCGACAAGAAGGGAAAGGTCAATGACGCCATGTCCGTAATACTGATCCCAGCCAGGAGCTCCCAGATCCCGTGTACTTTGCGTAAGAATGCTCTCGACTTCCTGCGGAATAGCGTCTGGATACTTCAGGCAGATGAGGGCGGCTGCGCCGGAAGCATGGGGTGTCGACATGGAGGTGCCGTTCATCTGTGCATACGCCATATGATTCGTATTGCTGTCTTTTATATAATAGAAGGTGTTGCTCATAATGCTGACTCCGGGTGCCACTACGTCCAGAGTCTGTCCATAGTTGCTGAAGTAAGCAATGTCATTGTGGCTGTCCACCGCTCCGACAACGATACATTCATCGACATTGGACGGCTCATACTTCATCGTTGAGTCATGGTCATTCCCCGCTGCAACAACGACGGTTGCTCCTTTACCGACAGCGTAGTCGATCGCTGCTTTCATGGCGGCGTCAGGGTCGGCCTCCCCTCCGATGCTCATGTTTATGACTGTGGCGTCATGGTCTGCGGCGTACTTAATTCCCTCTATTACAGCAGATGTTAAGCCGTAGCCTTCATTGTTCATGACCCGGACCGGCATGATACTGACTTTGCCCGCTACCTGCTCCGTACACACGGCTATGATCCCGGCAACATGTGATCCGTGTCCGGCCGCAGGATTCCGCACATCATCAGGGGCGTCCTCTCTGACATTCACCTTGCTGTCGGCAACATAACTGCATGCGTTCTCCGTGTCGATCCTTGAGGAAAGCTCTCTCGCAGAAAAATCAACACCAGTGTCCAGGAGAGCGACCTTGACGGAACCACTCACGCCGGTCAGTTCAGCGCCCAGCACATCTGCCCCGATTGACCTGGGGCTTTCGCACATCATTTCATGTATGTCGGCATAGATATCAGAATTATGAACTTCGCCCTGCGTATAACAATCATCCTGCAGAAACACATAGCGGTCCGGCACGACATAGACAGTGGCGTTTTCTCTCTCAAGCTGTGCCTCCGCCTTCATCGTATCATGGACAGAATCAAACTGCAGGATATACATTCCCGTACGGTCACGGATGGCATCCACCGCGCCGTAATCCTCCGGATCAACGTATGGATCCGTGCTCTGGAGAATCAGGCGTTCGGATATATAAGGATTCCTTTCAGCAGCGTCCTGCGTGACTCCATCCTTATCATACTCCGCCACCATCTCTGTCAGCGCTTCATCAAATTTCTGTTCTGGAAGGGCTTTCAGGGGCTGATCCGCATAGACCTGTGTCTGCACGCAGAAGGCAAATGCGCCGCACAAAGACATCACCAGAAAAAACATGAAAGAGGACAAAGTCCTCGTACAAAACGTACGTACTCTCATATGATCACCGTCCATTTCTCCACTCAAATACACCAGTATACGGGCGCCAGGTTCCCAGCCAGAAGCACCCGGACAGAACCTCTTCTTTGCTTCGGGATAAAAACACCGGCAGGAATGCAGTGAATGCAGACATGCC